>JBGZJM010000106.1:0-19561 GCA_041848845.1 Petrimonas sp.
ATCAGTTCGTTTTGTCCCGCGATTGTCAGGCTCATTCAGGTTCATTACCCTTCGCTTACCGGCCAGATTCTCCCGGTAAAAGCACCCCACGACATCGCCGCGCTGTATGTGCGCAAGTCAAAAGAAAAAGCCGGAATGGACCCGCGGAACATTTTTATCTGCTACGTGACGCCGTGTGCCGCAAAAATTGTCGCCGCGAGAGCTCCGGTCGGCGAAAAAGTTTCCGCGATTGACGGTGCCATAGATATGAAAGAGGTATACAACCTGGTTTCAAAAACGTTGATGGAGAAGAAAGAGGTCCGGTTGTCGAAGCAGTTTGCCAACATGAGTCCCGACTCCGTGAACTGGTCTTTGTCGGGAACCGAGAAGCAATACTTCCGGGGCCGCGCCCTGGCCATTGACGGAATGGACAATGCCATGGAGTTTTTAGACAGGCTGGAGTCGGGCGGGATCGCCGGGGTGGACTTTCTTGAGATGCGCGCTTGCGACCAGGGTTGCGTCGGCGGAATCCTTTGTCCCGGCAACCGTTTCCTGACGGTCGAGCGATTGGAACAGCGGGAGAAGAAGCTGGCCCGCTTGACGGAAGTGAATAAACCGGGTAAAAACGACCTGATGGATTACGCCGAAGAATTGCATCGGGTGTCGACGACCGACCCGGTTTATCCGCGCGACGGACTGCTGCTCGATGAAGACATGGAAAAGGCTCTTCAGAAAATGGACCGCATCAAGAAGCTTAACTCCTATCTTCCCGGATTCGATTGCGGAGCCTGCGGCGCGCCCACTTGCCGCAGCCTGGCGGAAGACATCGTGAAGGAAAAAGCGACCATTTCCCACTGCGTTTTTGTGCAGCGGGTGATGGAGAAAAATTATAACCTGAGTCCCGATCAGGCTTTTCACGTCATCGAAAAGATTTGGGGCAAGGATCGGCTCAAAAAATATCAACTTCAGAATGGAAAAACCGAATCTTAAAAAACTGACGGAGGAGCTGGGCTTCGCGTGTTTGTCCGGCAAAACGTTGCTGGACAGGATTCCCCAATCGGCCTATGTCTCCGATTTGCTGAGCGATGTGATGGGAAAAGCCCGGGCCGGAATGATTTGGGTGACCTCGCAGGTTCACAAGAACATAGTGGCGGTAGCCTCGCTCAAGGAGTTGAGCGCGATTGTTGTCGTGAATGAGCGTCCGGTGGAAAAAGAATTGCTGGAGCAGGCGGAAAATGAAGAGGTGGTGGTGCTGGCATCCAACCTGCCGGCAGTTGAGACAGCGGGGAAGCTGTATGATTATTTGGGCGGCAGCCGTTAGACCGCTCTGCCGACAGAGAACGGAGCGTGATGAGACATTTCAAGGCCGACCTGCACATTCATACTTGCCTCTCTCCCTGTGGAAACCTGGAGATGAGTCCCCGGAACATCGTGCGGACTGCCCGGGAGAAAGGGTTGGAGCTGATTGCCGTAACCGATCATAACTCCACCCGTAACGTGAGGCCCTGTGTTGAAATCGGGAAAGGACTCGGCCTGTTTGTTATCCCCGGGTGCGAAGTGAATACGCAGGAAGAGGTGCATTGCCTGTGTTACTTCCCCGACTTGGAGGCTTTGGACGTTTTCCAGCAATACCTGGACGGGAAAATCCCGGACATCAAGAATGACCCTGATCTTTTCGGTTACCAGGTAGCCGTGGATAAGGACGATGTGATTGTATACGAAGAGGAGAGGTCGCTCTATACGGGAATTCGGGATGATATTGAAGGTGTGCGGCAAAAAGTGCATTCGCTGGGAGGCATTTTTGTCCCGGCACACGTCGATCGGATGAAAAACGGCATTTACGGCCAGCTGGGATTTATCCCTTCCGATTTGCATTATGATGCCCTGGAGATTTCGAGAAGGATACATCCCGAAGATTTTCTCAGACAGCATCCCGAGCTTGTGGCGAAAAAGATACTGCGAAGTTCCGATGCGCACTTTCTGAGCCATATTGCAAGCGTGCATACCGATTTTCACATGGATGAACTGAATTGGGAAAGTTTTAAGAAAGCGTTTTATGGTTGACCTGGCCATGCATATGATGGATATTGTCCAGAACGCTGTTAGGGCAAACGCGACAAAGATCGATATCGGATTCCTGGAAAACAACCGGGATGCCACACTGGCGTTTTCGGTAAAGGACAACGGCTCGGGAATGACCCCCGAAACGGTGGAGAAGCTGGAGGATCCGTTCTTTACCACGCGGACCACCCGAAGGGTAGGCTTGGGAGTGCCGTTCCTGAAAATGTCGAGCGAACAGGCGGGAGGCTCTTTGAAAGTGGTATCGAGCCCGGGAGCCGGAACCACCGTTGAAGCGGTTTACAGGACCGATAATCCCGATTGCCTCCCGCTGGGTGACCTGGCCGGATACCTGGTGTTGTTGCTGGTCGCCAATCCCGGTATCCGTTTCAGTTTCCGGTATAAGCTGGACGAAAATGAATTTTCGCTCGATACCGGGGAATGGGCCAGGCAGGGGATCACGGAATTTTCGAAAAACGAAATGGCTCCGGCAGTAAAAGAATATATCCGGGAAAACCTGAAAGAATTATACAAGAGCAGGAGCACGGAGAGTTACTTGTGTTGAATAAATTAATTTAAACTTACTATTATGGCAGGAATTAAAACATTGGCCGACCTGAAACGAAAACAGGAGGAAGTCAAAACCCGGATCGACCTGAGGGACAAGGCCGAAAATCCCGGGTCGCAGGTGCAGGTGAAAGTGGCGATGGCCACCTGCGGCATTGCCTCGGGGGCTAAGAACGTGATGGATTTTTTCGTGCGCGAATTGCCCAAACGCGGCATAGGGGCGGTTGTGACGCAGACCGGCTGCATGGGCTATTGCTTCGCGGAGCCTACCGTGGAGATCACCATTCCCGGAAAAGACCCGATCGTGTTCGGTTATGTCGACCCCGCTAAAGCGGATGAGATCATCGAACGTTACATCAAACAAGGTGAATTGGTGGACGGAATTATACCGCAGAACTACAACACCATAACAAACACGGATTAACCGAAGATAATTACCTATGAGCCAGTATAAAATACACATACTCGTTTGTGCAGGAACGGGTTGCCAGTCGTCACAAAGCGGACTGATCTACGAAATGCTGCAGGATGAACTGGACTGGAAGGGGTTGAAAGATGAGGTTCAGGTCATCAAAACCGGATGTTTCGGGTTTTGCGAGAAAGGGCCCATCGTGAAGATTCTTCCCGATAACACTTTTTACACGCAGGTAAAACCCGAAGATATCCGTGAAATTATTGACGAGCACATTATTAAGGGACGCAGCGTTCACCGGTTGCTCTATCTCGATCCCGAAACCGAGGAACATATCCTGGATTCGAAACACATGGGGTTTTACAAAAAACAGCTTCGTATAGCGCTGCGGAATTGCGGTACCATCGACCCGGAAAACATAGACGAGTCCATTGCCCGCAACGCTTATCAGGCCTTGGGGAAGGCGTTGACCGAGCTTACCCCGCGGGAGACCATCGATATCATCAAAAAATCGGGGCTGCGCGGGCGCGGGGGCGCCGGTTTCCCCACCGGCATAAAATGGGAAATTGCCAGCAAGAACGATGCCGACGAGAAATATGTGGTGTGTAATGCCGACGAAGGCGATCCCGGCGCTTTTATGGACCGTTCGATCCTTGAAGGTGACCCTCACAGTGTTCTCGAAGCCATGGCCATCTGCGGATACTGCATCGGCGCGACGAAAGGACTGATCTATATCCGGGCGGAATATCCGTTGGCCATCAAGCGGCTGAAGATTGCGATAAAGCAGGCGCGTGAATACGGTTTGCTGGGTGAAAATATTTTCGGAACCGGTTTCCGTTTCGATATAAACCTTCGTTACGGTGCGGGCGCGTTTGTTTGCGGAGAAGAAACGTCGCTCATCCACTCGATGGAAGGGAAACGCGGGGAACCATCCAACAAGCCGCCGTTCCCCGCGCAAAAGGGATACCTGGGAAAACCCACCAACGTGAACAACGTGGAGACCTTTGCCAATATCCCGGTTATCCTCTTGAAAGGAGCCGAATGGTTTTCTTCCATCGGAACCGAGAAGTCGAAAGGAACAAAAGTGTTTGCCCTTGCCGGAAAGATCAATAACGTCGGACTGATTGAAGTGCCGATGGGAA
The DNA here is from genome assembly GCA_041848845.1 of Petrimonas sp. Classification (GTDB taxonomy): domain Bacteria; phylum Bacteroidota; class Bacteroidia; order Bacteroidales; family Dysgonomonadaceae; genus Petrimonas. The sequence continues at coordinate 4,159 of JBGZJM010000106.1, forward strand.
TCACGCTCCGTGAAATCATTTACGAGATCGGCGGTGGCATCAAGGGTGGTAAAAAATTCAAAGCCGTGCAGACCGGGGGACCCTCGGGCGGCTGCTTGACGGAAAAACACCTGGACACGCCCATCGATTACGAAAGCCTTACCGCCGCCGGCTCCATGATGGGGTCGGGTGGCATGATCGTGCTCGACGAAGACGATTGCATGGTTTCCGTCGCGAAATTTTACCTCGACTTTATCGTGGAAGAGTCGTGCGGAAAGTGCGCTCCCTGCCGTATCGGCAATAAACGCCTGTACGAGACGCTGGAGCGGATCTGCGACGGAAAAGGAACCGGGGAGGATTTGGAGAAACTCGAAAACCTGTCCAACGTGATTAAAGACACATCGTTGTGCGGTCTGGGACAAACGTCCCCCAATCCGGTGCTGTCGACGCTGAATAATTTTCGGGAAGAGTACAGAGAGCACGTCCTCGATAAAAAATGCCGGTCGGGCAAATGCCGGAACCTGCTTTATTACGTTATCGATGAAGAGAACTGTGTCGGCTGCATGGCTTGCGTGCGGGCTTGTCCCGTTAACGCCATCACCGGAGCCAGGAAACATACCCACTTCATTCATCAGGATAAATGCATCAAGTGCGGTTCTTGCATGGAAAGGTGCCAATTCGACGCCATCAGCCTGAAATCGGATTACAGGGAAACCGCTTCGCTGACAGAGGACAGGATGTCTGATGCCTGAACGCTGTCAGCAAAGCGATCTGAAGTCTAATTAAAAAACCAGCCGAAATGATAGAACTCACCATAGACAACAAGAGAATAAAGGTGGAACCGGGTACCACCATTTTAAAAGCTGCCCGGCAAGCAGGTATAGAAATTCCGACGCTGTGCCACTTTGAAATGTGCGACATGGGCATAGAAAACAAACCCGGGGGGTGCCGCATTTGCGTGGTGGAAGTGGAAGGACGCCGGAACCTTGCTCCATCGTGTGTGACCGAGGCGCAGAACGGAATGGTCATAAACACGCACAACATCCGCGTGCTGAACGCGCGAAAGACCGTGCTGGAGCTGATCATCTCAGACCATCCCTTCGATTGTCTCGTGTGTGCGAAATCGGGACAATGCGAACTGCAGCACCTGGCTGCGCAGTTTGGCATCCGGAGCATGCCCTACGGCGGCGAACAGTCGCGTTACAGAAAAGATTCCTCCCCTTCCATCATCCGCGATGTGGATAAATGTATATTGTGCCGCCGCTGCGAAATGGTTTGTAACGAAGTACAAACCGTCGGTGCCCTTTCGGCGGTCAACCGCGGATTTATGGCGGTGGTGGCCCCTGCTTTCGAAATGAACCTCGAAAAGTCTCCCTGTACCTATTGCGGGCAGTGTGTCTCGGTTTGCCCCACGGGGGCGCTTACCGAGGTGGATCACAGCAACGAGGTGCTTCGCGCGTTATCGAATCCGAAGAAAACGGTGGTGGTGCAAACCGCACCGGCGGTACGCGCGGCGCTGGGAGAAGAGTTCGGGCTGGAACCGGGAACGCTGGTCACCGGGAAGCTGGTGGCGGCGCTCCGCCGGCTCGGTTTCGATTATGTTTTCGATACCGATTTCAGCGCCGATCTCACCATCATGGAAGAGGGAACGGAATTGCTGAACCGCCTCAAAAGACATTTGGCCGGTGATCCCGACGTGCGTATCCCGTTGCTGACATCCTGCTGCCCGGGTTGGGTGAATTTCTTCGAACACAATTTCCCCGATCTGCTGGATGTGCCTTCGACGGCAAAGTCGCCGCAGCAAATGTTCGGTGCGATTGCCAAATCCTATTTTGCCGAAAAGATCGGTGTGAGCCGTGAAGACCTGATCGTGGTCTCCATTATGCCTTGCCTGGCCAAGAAGTACGAATGCCAGCGCGACGAATTCAAGGTGGACGGCAATCCCGATGTGGATTATTCCATTTCCACGCGTGAACTGGCTGCTTACAACAAGCAGGCAAACATCGACTTCCTGGGGTTGCCCGATGAGGATTTCGACGACCCTCTCGGCGAATCGTCGGGCGCAGGTGTTATTTTCGGAAACACCGGAGGCGTCATCGAGGCCGCCTGCCGCACGGCTTACGAACTCTACACGGGCAAAACCCTCGATAAGGTGGAGTTTCATGAATTGCGCGGTATGGAAGGCATCCGTTCCGCGACGGTGGATTTCGACGGATTGAAACTGAATATCGGAATCGCGCACGGATTGGGTAATGCCCGCAAGTTGCTCGACGAGGTACGGGCCGGAAAATCGCAGTTCCATGCCATTGAGATCATGGCTTGCCCCGGAGGATGCATCAGTGGAGGCGGCCAGCCTTACACGCACCTGAAGGAAGAAATCCTGGTGAAACGCACCGCGGCCCTGTATACGGAAGATGAACGCAAGACCATTCGTAAATCGCACGAGAACCCGTCGATCATCAAGCTCTATAAGGAGTACCTCGGCGAACCGGGCAGCCACAGGGCACACAGCCTGCTCCACACGGAATATTTTCCGAAGAGCAATGAAGTAACCATTACGTTGAACAATCATTAAAGCAAGCATATGAGCCAGAAAACAGATATAACGCCGGAAGTTTTCCAATACATGTCCGAAGAGAGAAACGTGTTGAGCGTGAAGGTAAACCTCCCGCAAGAGAAGATAGACGCCATTAACCGGATTTGTGATTCGTTCGGAAATGATCCCGGCGAGCTGATCAACGTGCTGCACGAAGCACAACACGAATTCGGCTACCTGCCGGCAGAGGTACAGGATGTTATCGCGCATAACCTGAAAGTTCCCGTGGCGCAGGTCTATGGTGTGGTTACTTTTTATACCTTTTTCACCATGGTTCCCAAGGGCGAGTTTCCCATCTCCATCTGTACGGGGACAGCCTGCTACGTGCGTGGCGCGGAAAAGGTGCTGGAAGAGTTCAAGAAAGAACTGAACCTGAAAGTGGGGGAGACCTCTCCCGACGGCAAGTTCTCCATCAACTGCCTGCGTTGCGTGGGCGCGTGCGGGCTGGCACCCGTAGTGCTGGTCGGCGAACGGGTTTACGGACGTGTTTCGCCCGACGGGGTAAAGAATATTCTGGACGAGTACAGGAAGTAGGGAGGGTCGGATTGCTTTAAAAAGAGGGGATGGCGAACTTTTTCCGAAGCTAAAAACAGGCAAATGTATGCATGTCATGCATATTTTACTTAAATTTGCAGGGAAAAAACGGCTAAAACAATATAAATCAACAATAGATGAAACGAGACACACGGATTTTTGAAATTATCGAACAGGAAAAATTACGTCAGTTAAAGGGAATAGAACTTATCGCTTCGGAGAATTTCGTGAGCGATCAGGTGATGCAGGCCATGGGGTCCGTCCTTACCAACAAGTATGCCGAAGGTTATCCGGGCAGGCGGTACTATGGCGGTTGCGAGATGGTGGATATGAGCGAGCAGTTGGCTATCGACCGCCTGAAGAAGTTGTTCAATGCCGAGTGGGCCAATGTGCAACCGCACTCGGGTGCACAGGCGAATGCAGCCGTTTTTCTGGCTTGCCTGAAAGCGGGAGACAAGTTCCTCGGGCTCAACCTCTCGCACGGCGGACACCTTTCGCACGGTTCACCGGTGAACTTTTCCGGTTTGATGTTTCAGGCACTGGAATACAACGTCCGGGAAGACAACCAGCAGGTGGATTACGACCAGTTGGAATCGGTTGCCCGCGCCGAACGCCCGAAACTGATCATCGCCGGAGCGTCCGCCTATTCGCGCGAATGGGATTACGCCCGCATCCGTAACGTCGCCGATGAAATCGGGGCCATCTTTATGGTGGATATGGCGCATCCGGCCGGGCTGATCGCCGCCGGATTGCTGGACAACCCGCTGAAATATGCCCACATAGTAACTTCAACCACCCACAAGACGCTTCGTGGCCCGCGCGGGGGCATTATCCTGATGGGCCGGGATTTCGAGAACCCGTGGGGGGTGAAGACGCCGAAAGGAGAAGTGAAAATGATGTCGGCACTGTTGGATTCGGCCGTTTTTCCGGGAATGCAGGGAGGCCCGCTGGAACACGTCATTGCTTCCAAAGCGGTGTCGTTTGGTGAAGCGTTGGAACCGGAATTTAAAACCTACCAGGCGCAGGTGAAAAGGAATGCGGCCGTTATGGCCCGGGCATTTGCGGATAAAGGGTACAAAGTGGTGTCGGGGGGTACGGACAACCACATTGTTTTGGTGGATTTGCGGACGAAGTTCCCCGCATTGACCGGAAAAGTGGCGGAGAAAGTGCTTGTGGAGGCCGATATCACGACCAACAAGAACATGGTGCCGTTCGATAGCCGCAGCCCGTTCCAGACATCGGGACTGCGTTTCGGAACACCGGCAATCACGACCCGTGGAGCGAAAGAATCGCTGATGGGCGACATCGTGGAAATGATCGACACGGTGCTTGCCGACGTGGAAAACAACAAGAGAATAGCTTCGGTTCGTGAAAAGGTGAACGCTACCATGAAGCAGTTCCCGTTGTTCGCGTGGTAGAATTGCAATAGCAATAGATGATCCTTCAGACCGACATACAATTTGTTCCGGGTGTGGGCCCCAAGCGGGCGGGGATCTTAAATAAGGAACTCGACGTTTTCACGCTGGGCGATTTGTTGCGCTACTATCCTTACCGGTATATCGACCGGAGCCGGATGTATTACGTGCACGAGATCGACGGCAGTATGCCATACATCCAGCTCAAAGGGAAAATAACGGCTTTCGAAACCTTCGGCGAAGGGCGGAAGAAGCGACTTGTGGCGCATTTTACCGACGGTACGGGCTTTATCGATCTGGTGTGGTTTCAGGGTATCCGGTTTGTGGAAAGCAAGTACAAGCCCAATCAGGAGTATATCGTTTTCGGCAAACCCACGCTTTTTGGCAACCGCTGGAACATGGCCCATCCCGATATTGACCCTTACATGAGTGAGGCCGACCGGCCCGACGGCCTGATGGCGATGTACAACACCACGGAGAAGATGAAAAACCATTACCTGAATTCGAAAGCCGTTCAGAAAATCATCGAGAACGCCTTTGGAATGATTAACGGCCGGCTTCCGGAATCCCTCTCTGCCGACGTGGTGGAGGCGGCCCGGCTTATGCCGTTCCACGATGCCGTCGAAAACATCCATTTCCCCAAAAATCCCATCCTGCTCCGCGATGCGGAATTCCGCCTGAAATTCGAGGAGTTGTTTTTCATCCAGCTTAATATCGTCCGGTATGCTGCCGACCGGAAAGACAAACTCAACGGGTTTGTTTTTAAGCGGGTGGGGAAATACCTGAATTCGTTTTACGAAAAACACCTGCCGTTTGAACTGACCAACGCGCAAAAACGGGTGATCCGGGAAATCCGCCGGGATACCGCGTCGGGCAAACAGATGAACCGCCTGCTGCAAGGTGACGTGGGCAGCGGGAAAACACTGGTGGCGGTCATGTGCATGCTGATTGCGATGGACAACGGTTTTCAGTCGTGCCTGATGGCCCCCACCGAAATCCTGGCCTCGCAGCACTTCGAGACTTTCCGCGGGCTGCTGTCGGACATGGACGTGAACGTGGCGCTGCTCACGGGTTCCACAAAGAAGAAAGAGCGCGAGGAAATCCATGCCGGCCTGTTGTCGGGCAATATTGATATTCTTTTGGGAACGCACGCCCTCATTGAGGATGTGGTGCAATTTAACAACCTGGGGTTTGTGGTTATCGACGAGCAACACCGTTTTGGCGTGGCGCAGCGCGCGAAACTCTGGTCGAAGAACGAGCATCCTCCACACGTTTTGGTGATGACGGCCACCCCCATCCCCCGCACGCTGGCCATGACGGTTTACGGTGATCTGGATGTTTCCGTGATTGATGAATTGCCTCCCGGAAGAAAACCCGTGCAGACCCTGCACCGCTACGACAGGAAACGGGGAGCGCTTTATCAGTTTATCCGCGAACAGGTAAAAGCCGGAAGGCAGGCTTATATCGTCTATCCCCTGATCGAGGAAAGCGAGACGCTGGACCTGAAAAATCTGGAGGAGGGGTTTGTCCACATCCGGGAGGCCTTTCCCGAGTTTACCGTCTGTAAAATGCACGGACGCATGAAACCTGCGGAGAAAGAGGAGGTGATGCAACGGTTTGTGGCCAACGAAGCACAGATTATGGTCTCCACCACCGTTATCGAGGTGGGAGTCAATGTGCCGAACGCTTCGGTGATGGTGATCGAAAGCGCGCAGCGTTTCGGCTTGTCGCAGATGCACCAGTTGCGGGGCAGGGTGGGGCGCGGTGCCGACCAGTCGTACTGTGTGCTGATCACGCCTTACGAGCTCTCGGCCGATACCCGCAAGCGGATGGAGATCATGACCGGGAGCAACGACGGATTCGTTATCGCCGAAGCCGACCTGAAACTGCGCGGCCCGGGCGACCTGGAAGGCACGCAGCAAAGCGGTATCCCCTTCAACCTGAAAATAGCCGACCTGGTACGGGATAACGCCATCCTGTTCCGCGCCCGCGAGATCGCGGAAAGCATCATCTCCCGGGACCCCAAGCTCTCACAGCCGGAGCATCTGGTGTTGAAGCAAGAGCTGAAAAGACTCGGCGGAAATAGATACGACTGGGGGAGGATCGGGTGAGTGGAATGAATAGATGATGATTGGTTAATCTGTTGCCGGTCAGTCCGATAGCGGTGGTGCGATCTGCCTTGCCAAAGTCATCACGTCATACAAGATAGCCTTCTCCAATCCGGTTTTCCACGGTGCGGGTAATCCTGCAGCACGCTGGGAGGCGATGATTTCGTAGCCTCCTTTTCCCAATTCTTCATCAGAGGGTATATAGGCCATCACATCGTTGCAATAGCCCATCACAAAAATATCTTCCCCAAGCATTTCTTTTAGTCGATAAGCATAACTGACCAATAGTTCACCGCCCAGACTCACGATGGTCTGTTCTCCCAACTGCCAGACCTGTACCGGGTAGGGATAGGACGATATCAACTTTTCGCCTTTTTTCAACTTTTCAAGCATATACTCCGCCCATTTTTTTTCATATCCGCCCAGTTCCTGCACATATTTTTCCAATTCTTCGGCAGTGGGAACCGGTTCCATCTCGAGAGAAATTTCGGAATAAGCCACCGCAAGTTGCGGCTGCAACTCCCGCATCGGTTCGCTGATAACCCTTTCTACGGCCGCAGCCAGTTCTTTTCCGTATTGCCTGGCCAAGGGAATACTCCGACGCGGCAGGGGATTCTGGTCGGCCCCGGCGCCCTGGAAAAACAGTGCCGTTGCTCCGGGGTAGAGTTTTTCCAGTTCAATCTGAGCAAACCCGGGGTAATCGCCGCACCATTCGTAACCGTTCAGGACGGTGGGATGACAGGCGTAACCGAAAACAATGGCTTTGACGTTTCCTGTTTCATTTTCCACTTTCAGTACCGGAACGGAATAGTCGTTGGGGCCTTGCAACGGGGTGAGGTTGGTAAGTTCCGATTCGGTATTGTTCCTCCGGTTCACCTGGAAACGGACGGTCCCGTTTTGGGAAAAGATGCGTACCGGTTCCAACCTTTGGGATGCTTCTTTCCCCACTTGTACCATCCGGTTTACAAACCATTCGGTATAATTGTCAATAAGCGCTGTTTGTTTATCATCCAACGGATAGACGATGTACATGCCATCGCTTTTCAGGACCGCTCCCGAGTGGGTGTGGGAACAATTCAGGACAATCTGTTCTTTCTTCAGGCCCGTTTCCGATCTCAACCGATCTTTAATACGGATGGAAATTTCACGGGGAATTTCACACAGATCCATTGTAATCAACAACATCTTTCTGCCTTGGGCATCCTCCATGAACAGAGCTTTAGCCCATAAGTCGTGGAGTTTTCCTTCGGCAGGCTTTGTGCGGGCTGCATAACCGGATAGCCACATGGGTTCTTGGGGAGTGATCACCGTTGTGGCAACTCCGGCTTTCCAGGTTGATACACTAACCGGGTTCTTTCCATAGGAACATTCGAAAATGGTGAAAAAGAGGAAAGCTAAAAGCGTGAATAAACATTTTTTGATTTGCATTGCTTGATTATTTATAGTTATCAATCCCATTCGCATAAGATTGTTGCTGCTTGGGGGCGGATTCCCAATTTTCTACCCGGATCGACAATAGCCTGGTAGTCAGATGACCAATTTACCTTGATCTTGGCACCATTCATTGTTTTTCCTTTGCCTGTAAATAAATCGGGTGTAAATAATCCCGCACCGATCAGGGCAGCTCGTTTTGCAAATTCGCGTCTGAATATTTTCATGACAACAGTTAAAAATTCGGTTTTTATTTGAAATACACTTGTTTTTCAGGAGTTTTGCGGGAATATGTGATAAAGCGCATGATCTCAATCTGATAACCGGCAGGAATGTTTTTCGATACTAATTTCACAGCGTGTTTTCCCTCCGGCAGATCATAGTTCCAGGCGATATCACATTTCTGGATACGCTCTTCCGTGGGCATTTTTACTGTTTCAACAAAATCATTGTCAATAAAAAGATCGGCTTCCAGAACTTCATCCTTCAGATCGCCTGTTGCTGAAGCACGTCCGGAGATAACAAATGCGGAACCTTCCATATCGAAAGACACTTCTTTTTCGGCCTGTTCGGATAGGCGGATGTATATATCTCTTCTATCCGCAGGGTATATGCCTTCGAAACCGATTTCCAGGGGGGCCGTTTGAAGCGGTTGATATGGAAGGATATAGGAATCGCCCTTCTCGATACCTCCGTTACTTAGAATCATTTCGACTGCATGATCAAATCCAACATCGCAGACTTTGTTGAGGGACATATCCGTATATTGGAAATTTCTGTTTTCAACTTTGTCGATGCCTTGTTTCCAATAGTCGGGGATATTATCATATCCCATCATTGTCCCCAGAATTCCTGCAGCGCTTGAAGGATTACAATCCGAGTCGAGACCGCATCTTGTACTGATATCGATGGTCGCCCCGTAATCGCCTTTTCCGTAAAGCAATCCCATCACAATATAGGCGGCATTGATTTTGGCATCGATATTAAAAGGGAACAAGACTCCGCTGGGGCAACCCTTGTCGTGCGTCCATCTCTTTTGGGCTTCAAACCAGGTGGCCTTCCAATCATCCGGATTTTGTTCATACCATCCGATTACATCCGCAATACATTGGTGGAAGTCGCTCTCCGGAGGGATTGTATTCAGGGCTTCTTTCACGATAAATTCAATATCGTTGTGGATAAAAGCCAAAGAGTACATGGCGGCGACATATATTCCGCCGTACACTCCGTCGCCGTAATTCATGATATGCCCTATTTTACCGGCAAAATCAGTTGCAACGTTCACCATTCCCGGAGACATTAAACCGATAAAATCCGCTTCGATTTGAAAATCAATATCGTCTGCGTGCGGGTTGTTCTTCCAATATCCTGAAGCCGGCGGCATGATTCCGTTCAGGATATTGTATCGCGCGGCCTGATTGGCATGAGCCAGAGAATAGCCGGCCCGGGCAAAAGCCAAGGCATGTAAAGAGTCCGGCGCATCGAGCCCATGTTTATCGATCACATCGACAAAAGTCAGATCCATATACAAGTCGTCGTACAAACCGGGAAGATTGTCGAAATACCACAGCATTCTCGTATCATCCCACGGTATCGTCAGATAATCATCCATAAGGGTTCCACACCATCTGAATTCCGTTGGCCCGCCATAGGTACATCCGATGAGTTGTCCGGCCCACCCGCCTCTTATTTTGTCTGCAAGTTCGGCTTTTGTAATTGAGACCTCATTTTTTGGGGGTGTATTTGTCTTGCAGGACAGTAAAATGAATGCAATCCCCCCTGTCACCGCTAATTTAAAAAGTTTATTCATAGTGTTTCATTTGCTGTTTGGGAAAACCATTAAGAGGCATTGTTCCTTCTCATGAAAAAATAATGACTCTTCGTGGGAACCGTTATTTTTCTTCAAAATTGAGGTATTCTAAAGGGATGTCCAAGACGATATGTTTTTCCCTTATGATACTGTCAGCCTTTTGAACCTTCCATCCTCCCGTATCGCGTAAATATATCTTATGTCCGTTAATATTGTAGTACCAATCGCCTCCGTCCGGCGGCATCTCTTCCATTTCAGTGTCCAACAATAGAACGGATTCTATTCTTTTTACATGTTGTGAAGAAGACAAATAGAAGCACTGTCTGATTCCCAAGTTCTGATAAATTTTTCTTGTGTAGGAATTTTGTATATAATCGTGCCTGTCAAAAGGGAGTAGATACATGATCGGTTTGTCTTCGCCGCAAATGTACATCAGGGTGTCTTTTTCGGGGTACAGGGCTTTCAGCTCGCTAATGGACTGGAACGTTATCAGTTTTTGAGGCTGCCCCTCTCCTCCATGAATGAAATGCCATTTGGAATATGCTTCCAAATTGGAAAAAAGCAGACGACCTCCGATTTCATCCGTCAGACAACTGAATTTATGGTATTCGCTTTTCTCCGGGATGCCGTATTTGAAAGGGTTTTCAATCATTTCGAGAAAGGAAAAGCGGAATAAGGGACCTGTTCCATGTTTTTCGAGCATATAATCGCAGATTCTTTCCGCATTTTCCACCCAGCGCCATTGTCCGTCGATAAATACTTCTGCGGTAGTATGCCCGCTCCATTTGATCGTCCGTGCAGGAATATTCATCGTGCTGCAAAATGCTACGAGTGCGTTTGCTGCAAAAACGCAGAAGCCTCCCTTAGTGATGTGTTCTACCGGATGCCAGGGTTGGTCACCCAATTGGTTTTCCGTATTTTTACGTTTTCCGTAACACCAAAGAGCGACTGCCTGAACTTTATCCCATTCAGGGGATGAATCCGTTAAACCTGCCTCATGCAATATTTCATCTTTTTTTTGAGACATAACATCCCAGTCTCTTCCATGATTTTTATACGTTGGAGAAATGTGGCAGCCTCTTGTTTCACGTTTACACGCATCATATTCAATGGGGAGCGTTTCAGGGACATTTTTGTTTATTAATACCGCCTTGCCCCCCGCAGAAAGTTTATCGGCTTTATCGTACTCAACCCTTATGCTCCAAAGAGGTATTTCCGCCAATCCCGGATCTTCCGGGATCATTTTTGAAACCCACACATCCGGATTTCTTGATTGCAAATAGAATTTAGTGGCCGGTCGTACGGGAGAGGGTTTACAAAATACAGTGAAAAAGCCCTGACAACATTCCTTGTCGTTGCGCAATTCGATGACGTTATTGAAAAATTTTTCTTCAGAAAAATCCTGTTCGCGTAAATTGGAAGTTTGTCCGGAACATGACAAAGAAAAAAGAAGCATGAAAAAAAAGGGGGATACTCCTTTTTTTAAAAAGAACTTAATTTGAAACATCTTTAACCTCCGCTGTTATATGATCGTTATTTCCATCCACCGGTCTGAATATTACCTCCGTATCGCCGAAACGATAACGGATGTGATTTTCTTTCGGTAAAAACGGCTCGATGATACGTTTTACCTCTTTATTATCAAAAGATTGTGTAATAAACCATTTGCCCTTGCCTTCCGAAAAAGTACCATTGACTCCTGTTTTATCTATTATTTTTTCGGGGACCAGGTGCGGTAAACTCACACAAATTGCCCCGTTTTTCACGCACGATTCTACCGCATTCAGAGTGGATTGGGAAATAGACAACCCGGTCAAAAAAATAAGTCCGGCATTCTTTAAATGCTTTATTTCTGCGTTTTCATCGAAAACAACAACGCCATCGAGCGGATAAAACAGATGATAAGGTGTATTTCTCACCTTATTGTTGTGCCAACTCAGAGAATACGGACTTATTTTTCCGTTGGAGAGCAAAGACCATATCTGCAACCAGGATCTCGTCACGGGTGTACTGTGCCATTCTTTCATCCCGAATAACCAATCGGGAAGCCATGAATCGGATTGTCCCCAGTCGGTATCTTCCTGACGAATAATCACGACACGAGGACGTAGGTCTTGATAACGATAATGCCTGGGATTGTTCGGCGCATATATCCACCGAAACCATTTTGCGACTTTTCCATGCTCAGTCAGGTCAAAATCGGTTCTCTCATCGTTCTCTTGAATAAGAGCTCCCCCACCTATTCTCTCCGTGTAGATACCTTCGGCTCCCATATGATAGGCTAATAGAAGAGAAGATCGATAGGTTTCCGCAGAGTGTCCCGGATATATTTGTTTCGGATGTACATCCATGTACAAGTCGGGCGTAATCCAGAAAGGTCTGTCATACTGAATTGCAGCACCAAGAGCACAGGCCAAGTATGCAGGCGAACAATTTTCTTTAAGTATTTTCGTGACAGGAGTAAAACCTGCCTTGGCCAGGGGGTGGTACATAATGGGGAATACATGCTCGCTATACAATTGGAGTCCGTAACGGGCATGATGTTGAACAATCCTTGCAGCTTCCCGTGTAAAGTGTGATGACGCCTGTTCAAGTGTCCCCGCATTTTTATCGTTCAAAAAAGCCGGGGTATCAATACCTCCCTTGCCAATGCTGACTCCTATATCCGTTTCGGCTGATCGGGCCGTAATATTTCTTGAGTTTTGCATATGGGCCAATTCATCGTACAGGATACCCGGCTTGTTTTTCATTTCGGATAAAACTTGCAAGATGGAATCGGGAAACAGGTAATAATGCCGACCGTCCGAACGGTTGTACCAATCATACCCGTTGGCATCTATGTAGGAAATCCTGTGATTTGCCGCTTCGGTATTGATAATCCATTTTGTATCCAACCCGGAGAAAAAATCATGCATCCTTTGAAGAGCCAATATATTTTCTTTATAGGTTTTAGCGGGTCTTCTCGCATATTCCTGAACAATTAGATTGAACCCGAATTCTTCAATTATTTGTTTCAAAATCGGGTGTGTCAAATTGTATTCTTTCCCGTTATTGTCATATCCCCGGAAACCGTTTTCATCGACCCCCCAAGGATTATCATTGGTCATAAAAGCATGGTCTGCAAATCCCCAAATCAAGGGAGTTCCGGTAATCGGTGGAGGTACGTCCGTCCTTCCTCCGGTTTTGATACAGAATGATTGAGCCAAAAGAAGAAACGGCAAAAAAACAGAATATGTTATCTTGTTGAATTTTCTTCTTCTATTATAGAAAATGTGATCCGTTTTATTAAAAGACATCATAATTATTTTAGTTATCTACTCTTAATGTTCACTGTCTTGTTCATGCAGATGTGTAAAACTGTAGAAAGGACATACCGTTCAATAAATATTATTCTACACTCTTTTCCTAAAAAAATGATTGCTAAATGAGTCAACCTCACTTGCCCGAGAGGTCGACTCATTTAATAATTCAAGATAGTTGTTAATTACCCCATCCGGGATTTTGAACCATTTTGTCGTTTAGTTCAATTTCAACGGCGGGAATCGGCCATAAATAATCCCGTTGATTAAAAACCCCGGTATAATAAACCTGGCCATCATAAAGAGTCACATCATTATTCAAACCTACAAGAGGGTCATCGGTGTCGGCCAATTTCCATCTTTTCGTATCAAAATAAAGAATCCCTTCCACCGTGAGTTCTCGCATCCGTTCCCTCACTATTTCCCGGAACATCTCTTCTTTACTGAGTCCCGGAGGCAGATCGACCAGCTTCGCACGGTTGCGTACTCTGTTGATGGCATTATAAACTGCGGCAGTAGGACCTTCCACATTATTTACAGCTTCTGCGTACATCAATAGCACATCGGCAAAACGGATAATGGGTGTATTTGCTGGATCATCCCAGGTGAGTTGATTCATACTTCCTTCGGAAACAAGTTTCCTTATTGTGAGAAGGGCAGCATCGCCGAAAGTCGTTTTATTGGGAAGAGGATCTGCCTGTAGGTAACGCGAATAAGGATAATATAATTTATACACATTGTCATCCTTTCCGATAAAAGTCTCACCGGGCATTAAAAAACTCTTATGAAGCCTGTCGTCAATCTTGTTACGGGGAAACGTTTTTTGATACCAGGCCATAAGATCCAATCCAAATTCATACGTTTGCTCACTTCCATATTGTTCATAATCGCTTAATCGGGGCATGGTAGTCCAATCGACTTCCGTCCCGTCGCGGTAAGTAAAATTCTGAATCGTCCTGAGCTGAGGATTGACAAAGTCCTGACAGTATTGCTGGTGAGATCTTGATCCGTACATCTGATCCCATCCGCTACCATATCCGGCCACATTGATGTAATTAAGTTCGTACACGGTTTCACTATTCGACTGTTTTTCCCAATTAAAATTATCAAAGTAATCTTTTGTCAGGTCGTAGGTATAGGGTGATGCCATCAATTTTTCAAATTCCGCAGCCGCTTCCCCCCATCGCTCATTATATAGATACACCTTACCCAACATGGCGATTGCCGCTCCTTTGGTTGCCCTTCCCGTATTTTTGCTATCGTATGAAACGGGTAATACCGCAATAGCGTCGTTTAGATCACGAATGATCTGTGCTCTTACTTCTCCAATCGGAGTCCTTGGTAAATAGGTTTCTGAAGGGGTTTTCGGCTCGGTCAAAAGAACGACATCTCCATATAAATTGATCAGGTTGAAGTACATAAATGCCCGAATAAACTTCACTTCTCCAAGCAATCTGTCGCGAAGAGCCGGTGTTATAGCCTCATTACCTTCCAGATTGGCAATGGCATCATTGGCAAATCGTATGGTTCTATAATGATTTTGATATACGTTTTGAAATACCCAGAACCTTGGAGTGGCAAACCCTTGCGCAACTTCAAGTCCCTCCCATGTCCGCACATAGGCAAACGCATCGGGAGCTATTACCTCCATATGCATATAAAATGTTTTTAAAGTTCCCTGTTGCATAAATGCGTAAACCCCATTCACTCCACTTTCGGCATTGATATCCGTATTCCAGACCATTTCACCGGAAAAACCATCCTTTGGGGTTCTGTCCAAGAAATTATCCTGACAACCCAATGCGGTGAAAATTACTGTTATAAAAAAGATTATTTTTTTCATTTTTTCGAAATTTTGGTTAGAAACTAAGATTTACTCCGAATGACATTGTTTTCATGCAAGGATGTACCAATTCACTCTTGGATGGATCCGGATTTGAGTTCTCCGGATCCTGCCCCGGCCATTTAGTAAAAATAAAATAATTCTCTAAGTTGATGTAAAATCTAACCTTATTGATCATGATCTTTTCATTTAAAAATGCAGGAAGCTGATATCCCAACTGGATTGTTCTGATTTTCATATAAGCGGCACTGTGCATAAAGAAATCGGAATCCACATTGTTCTTGCCATTATTTGAATAAAGTTTAGGGATTTTCGCATCACGGTTATTTTCTGTCCAGGATTTACCGAAATATGCCTTTGGCCACACATAAGTACCGGTAAGATGTTG
>JBGZJM010000107.1:0-5165 GCA_041848845.1 Petrimonas sp.
AAAAATAGTTGCATATATTAAAGATGCTTACAACGAACTCGTTCATAAAGTATCTTGGCCATCCAGCAAAGAATTAGCCGGGAGTACAATAATCGTGATGATAGCTTCCATCATCATCGCCTTGATCGTATTCGGCATGGACTCTGCCTTTGAGTGGATAGTGAAATTCCTTTACGGTATTTTGTAAAAATCTGAATTGAGAAGAAATGGCTGAAAGCGAAAAGAAATGGTACGTTTTACGTTCCGTTAGTGGAAAAGAGAATAAGGTCAAAGAATATCTTGAGTCAGAAATTAAAAAAACCGATTTAGGAAAGTACGTTTCACAGGTTCTCATCCCAACAGAAAAGACTTACACGGTACGCAACGGAAAGAAAGTGATGAAAGAACGCGCTTATCTTCCCGGATACGTGCTTATTGAGGCTGAACTGGTGGGAGAAGTCATTCACCAGCTTAAAAACATCAATTATGTTGCCGGATTTCTTCCCAACACCACCAACCCACAACCGTTGAGCGAAACTGAAGTGAAACGCATCCTGGGGACAATGGACGAACTGGAGGAAGCAGGCGATGAGTTGGATGTAAAATACTACGTGGGCGAAAACGTGAAAGTGACCAGCGGTCCTTTCAGCAGCTTCTCGGGCGTGGTGGAGGAAGTGAACGATGAGAGAAAGAAACTCAAAGTGATGGTTAAAATCTTCGGACGGGCGCAACTTCTCGAGTTGGGCTATATGCAAGTAGAGAAAGAATAATCAGAAATTTGGTTACGCAGATTCTGTAAATTCTTCAAGTGTTTCGAAAACAGTAATTATTAAAATCAAGAAAATGGCTAAAGAAGTTGCTGGACAACTAAAATTACAAATCAAAGGAGGAGCTGCAAACCCGTCTCCCCCCGTAGGGCCTGCATTGGGTTCCAAAGGGATTAACATCATGGAGTTTTGCAAGCAATTCAATGCCAGAACTCAGGACAAAGCCGGTAAAGTGCTGCCCGTGGTAATCACTTACTATACCGACAAGTCTTTTGATTTTATTGTTAAAACACCACCCGTTGCTATTCAGTTGTTAGAAGCCAGTAAACAGAAAAGCGGCTCGGCAGAACCTAACCGTAAAAAAATTGCGGAAGTTACCTGGGAACAGGTAAAAACCATTGCCGAAGAAAAAATGACCGACTTGAACTGCTTCACACTCGAATCTGCAATGAAGATGGTTGCCGGAACGGCTCGGAGCATGGGTATCTCAGTAAAAGGGGAATTTCCCGCCAATAATTAATTATAAACTTCAATTAAGACATGGGTAAACTTACAAAAAATCAAAAGTTGGCTTTGAGCAAGATTGAAGCGGGAAAAACCTACACGCTGAAAGAAGCGGCGAAACTGGTGAAAGAAATTACCACCACGAAATTCGACGCTTCCGTGGATATCGATGTGCGCCTTGGCGTAGATCCGCGAAAAGCCAACCAGATGGTCAGGGGCGTTGTGTCTCTGCCACACGGAACCGGTAAACAAGTAAGAGTTCTTGTATTGTGCTCTCCCGAAGTCGAAGCCGCTGCCAAAGAAGCAGGTGCCGACCATGTGGGACTTGATGAATATATCGAGAAAATTAAAGGAGGTTGGACCGACGTGGATGTGATTATCACGCAGCCGCAGATCATGGGTAAGATCGGTGCCCTTGGCCGTGTTTTAGGGCCACGCGGGCTGATGCCCAATCCCAAGAGCGGAACCGTTACTCCCGATGTAGCGAAAGCTGTTCAGGAAGTAAAGCAGGGAAAAATCGACTTTAAAGTAGACAAGGCAGGTATCATTCACACCTCTATTGGAAAAGTATCTTTTGAGCCCGAGAAAATTGTTGAAAACGCGAAAGAATTTATTCAAACGTTGATCAAATTGAAACCGACGGCAGCAAAAGGTACCTATATTAAAAGTATTTATCTTTCAAGCACGATGAGTCCGGGATTAAAAGTGGACAGTAAATCGGTAGACGAAATCTAACGGTAAAAAAGAAGAATCTATGAAAAAGGAAGATAAAAGCATTATTATAGAGAAAATTGCAGCTGACCTGCAGGAATACGAAAACTTCTACCTGGCTGATATTGCCACGCTCAACGCGGCAAAAACAAGCATCCTGAGAAGAGAGTGCTCCAAACAGGACATTAAGCTGCTGGTGGTAAAGAATACCTTGTTGCGTAAAGCATTGGAGAAACTGGAAGGAAATTATGAGGAACTGTATCCCATACTGAAAGGGAACACGGCCATCATGTTTTCCAACGACGCCAATGCTCCTGCCAAGCTCATTGAGAAATACAACAAAAACAAGGAAAAAGTGCCTGCGTTAAAAGGCGCTTATGTTCAGGAAAGCTTCTTCATCGGGGCTAACACGCTGAAAGACCTTGTAAGTATCAAGAGCAAGACAGAACTTATCGGAGAAGTTATCACATTGTTGCAATCACCTGCGAAGAATGTCATTTCAGCTCTCCAATCCGGCGGTACAATTCTCCACGGAGTGTTGAAAACGTTGTCGGAAAAGCAAAATTAATTTTCATACAACAAACAGAATTAGTAATCAATTTAATAAATACAAAAATGGCAGACTTAAAAGCATTTGCTGAACAATTAGTTAACTTGACAGTAAAAGAAGTTAACGAACTTGCTGAAATATTAAAAACAGAGTACGGTATTGAACCCGCTGCTGCAGCTGTTGCTGTTGCTGCTGGTCCTGCTGCCGGCGAAGCTGCTGCTGCAGCAGCAGAGGAAAAAACATCTTTCGATGTTGTTCTCAAGAGCGCAGGCCAGGCTAAGCTGGCTGTTGTTAAAGCGGTTAAAGAACTTACCGGACTTGGCCTTAAAGAATCTAAGGACTTAGTTGACGGCGCTCCCAGCGAAATCAAAAAAGGTGTAACAAAAGACGAAGCTGACGCTTTGAAAAAACAACTTGAAGAAGCAGGAGCAGAAGTTGAACTTAAATAAGATTTGCCTTTAAACAGGGTAATTTGGTTAGGAATCTTCTACCGGAAGATTCTTAACCTTTTGTGTCAATACATATTAGGTTCAAAAACTCACTCTTATGTCTTCAAATAACACCAACCAAAGAATCAATTTTGCGTCTACAAAAAACCCGCTCGATTTTCCGGATTTTCTGGAAATTCAACTCAAGTCGTTTCAGGATTTTTTGCAACTTGACGCCCCTCCCGAAAGCAGAAAAAACGAAGGATTGTATAAGGTTTTCACGGAAAATTTTCCCATCGCGGACACCCGTAATAACTTTGTTCTTGAATTTTTAGATTATTTTGTCGATCCGCCACGCTACACCATTGAAGAGTGCATAGACAGAGGGCTCACCTACAGCGTTCCGCTGAAGGCCAAGCTTTATTTATATTGTACCGACCCCGATCACGAAGATTTTGCACCCGTTATTCAGGACGTTTACCTGGGAACCATTCCGTACATGACGGAAAAAGGCACTTTCATCATCAACGGAGCAGAACGGGTTATCGTATCGCAATTGCACCGTTCGCCCGGTGTATTCTTCGGTCAAAGTGTACACGCCAACGGCACGCTCCTCTACTCTGCCCGGATCATACCGTTCAAGGGTTCATGGATTGAATTTGCTACGGACATCAACAACGTGATGTATGCGTATATCGACCGGAAAAAGAAATTACCGGTAACCACTTTGCTTCGCTCCATCGGTTTCGAAAGCGATAAAGACATCCTTGAAATCTTCGACCTTGCCGAAGAGGTGAAAGTAAGCAAAGCCAACCTGAAAAAGGTTATCGGCAGAAAACTGGCCGCCCGCGTACTGAAATCGTGGATGGAAGACTTCGTGGACGAAGACACCGGCGAAGTAACCTCCATCGAGAGAAACGAAGTAATCATTGAGCGGGAAACCATCCTGGATCAAGGAAATATCGATGACATCCTGGAAGCGGGTATCCCCTCCATCCTGTTGCACAAGGAGACCCCCAACTCATCCGATTATTCCATCATATACAACACACTGCAGAAAGACCCCAGCAATACGGAAATTGATGCCATCCGGCATATTTACCGCCAGCTTCGCAGTGCGGAACCGGCAGACGATGCCAGCGCACGCGAGGTGATCAACAACCTTTTCTTCTCCGAGAAACGGTACGATTTGGGAGACGTGGGGCGCTACAGAATGAACAAAAAACTGGGTCTCGACATCGACGAGAGCATTCGTGTATTGACGAAAGAAGACATTATCGAGATCATCAAATACCTCATCGAACTGGTGAACTCCAAAGCCGTGGTGGACGATATAGACCACTTGAGCAACAGGCGTGTCCGTACCGTTGGGGAACAATTATACGCTCAGTTCGGTGTTGGCTTGAACCGCATGGCACGTATTATCCGTGAAAGGATGAACGTGCGCGACAACGAAGTGTTCACCCCCATCGACCTGATCAATGCAAAAACCATCTCTTCCGTTATCAATACGTTCTTCGGCACGCATGCGCTGTCGCAGTTCATGGATCAGACCAATCCCTTGGCGGAAATCACGAACAAACGCCGTCTTTCGGCGTTAGGCCCCGGCGGCCTATCACGCGAACGTGCCGGTTTCGAAGTACGTGACGTGCACTACACGCACTATGGACGCCTGTGTCCGATTGAAACACCCGAAGGGCCCAATATCGGTCTTATTTCTTCGCTCTGCGTCTACGCCAAAATCAACGACCTGGGCTTTATCGAAACGCCTTATCGGAAAGTTGAAAACGGCGTGGTAAACACCAAGAACGAAGAAGTGGTTTATCTTTCTGCCGAAGAAGAAGAAGAAAAAGTGGTTGCCCAAGGAAACGCTCCGTTGAACGAGAGCGGCGAGTTTATCTTACCGCGTGTGAAATCGAGGCTCGAGGCAGACTATCCGCTTGCCTCACCCGAGGAAGTGGACCTGATGGACGTCTCGCCCATGCAAATCGCTTCCATTGCCGCATCGCTTATCCCGTTCCTCGAGCACGATGATGCCAACCGTGCCCTTATGGGTTCTAACATGATGCGCCAGGCGGTTCCGCTCATTAAGAATGAAGCTCCCATTGTCGCCACCGGCATAGAAGGCCGGCTGGTTAAGGATTCCCGGACGCAGCTGATGGCCGAAGGAAACGGAGAAATCATTTACGTGGATGCCACCACCATCAAGATAAAATACGACAGGAC
>JBGZJM010000108.1:0-4488 GCA_041848845.1 Petrimonas sp.
GATTATGAACAACCAGCAACGTAAAGTAGCTGTATAAACGATACGAAATGAAGGAATTTACGCTAAACACGATAGAAGAAGCTATCGAAGAGATAAGAAAAGGGAACTTCATCATCGTGGTCGACGACGAAGACCGCGAAAATGAAGGCGATCTGATCATTGCCGCGGAATGTGTCACGCCCGAGAAAGTCAACTTTATGGAGACGCACGCCAGGGGACTTATCTGTACCCCCATCACCAAGGAACGTGCCGAAGAATTGGAGTTGCCGATGATGGTCACCCACAACACCTCCATCCACTCCACACCGTTCACCGTCTCCATAGATTTGCTCACTCACGGCTGCACGACCGGCATCTCGGCCTACGACCGGGCACAAACCATACTGGCGCTGACCCGAGAAGAAACCAACCCCGAAGATTTTGGCCGGCCGGGACACATTTTCCCGTTACGGGCCATGAGCAAAGGCGTTATTCGCCGTGCGGGGCACACGGAAGCGACTATTGACCTGGCCCGTTTGGCCGGATTATACCCTGCCGGAGCATTGGCAGAAATAAAAAAGGAAGACGGAGAAATGGCCCGTTTGCCCGAACTGATGAAAATGGCAAAGGAATTTAACCTGAAGATTATTTCGGTGGCCGATCTCATCAAGTATCGCCTGAGGATGGAGTCGCTCGTAAACCGCGGGGAAGAGGTACATTTACCCACCCAGTACGGCGATTTCCACATGGTTCCTTTCCGTCAGAAATCCAACGGATTGGACCACGTGGCACTGACAAAGGGGGAATGGCGCAAAGACGAGCCCATTTTGGTGCGCGTTCACTCGTCGTGCATAACCGGCGATATTTTCGGCTCCATGCGATGCGAATGCGGAGAACAACTGCATAAAGCCATGCAGATGATCGAAAAGGAAGGAAAAGGCGTGTTGGTTTACCTCAATCAGGAAGGGCGTGGAATCGGACTTATGGCAAAGGCTTCGGCCTACAAGTTGCAGGAAAAGGGAATGGACACGGTTGAAGCCAACCTCCATTTAGGCTATAAGGCCGACGAGCGCGATTACGGCGTGGGCGCACAAATCCTGCAAAGCCTGGGCGTCACAAAAATGCGGCTAATGAGCAACAATCCCGTAAAACGTATCGGGCTGGAATCCTACGGCCTGGAAGTGGTGGAAAATGTGCCTATCGAAATCACGCCCAACGAGTACAACCATTTCTACATGGAAACCAAGAAGAAAAAGATGGGGCATATCCTGAAAAACTCCGGATTGTAACCGTAAAGGCAAAAAAATGGAAATAACCGGTCTTCTCATAGGTTTTGCCGCCGGAGGAATTATTGCCTGGATCATGGCAACCCTCCTCGTCAGGTCGAAGACGGTTTCAAAACAGGAACTTGAAGCCGTGAACGAAAAGAATGCCTCTTTGCATACCGACCTCATTGTGGCGCAGGAGAAACTGAAGTCCATGCAGGAAGATGAAGCGGAATTAAGAACGGAGATGGCGGCATACCGGGAAGAAACGGACCGGTTCCGGAACGAAGTCCAGGCCCTTGAACGCAACCTCTCCGGCACTACCGCCCAGCTCAATGTGGCCCATGACACCGTGCAAAAACAGTTGGAAGAAATCGGCGCTTACAAGCTGGAATTAAAATCGATGACCGATGAGTTCAACGAAACCAACAGGTTGCTTGCTGCCTCAACAGCCGACTTCAACGCCCTGAAAGAGAAGCTGGAAACGCAAAAGTCCGAAATGGAGAACCTGCGAAAACAATTCAACCTGGAGTTTGAAAATATCGCGGAAAAGATACTGGACGAAAAAACGCACAAGTTCACCCGGATCAATCGGGAGAACTTGGACATCATCCTGAAGCCGTTGGGTGAAAATATCGACTCGTTCCGGAAAAAAGTGGAAGAGGTCTACATTACCGAAGCCAAGGAGAGGTTTTCACTGGGCGAAGAAGTTAAGAAGCTGAAGGAGCTCAACACAAGGCTCAGCGAGGATGCCGTGAACCTGACCAACGCCTTGAAAGGAAGTTCCAAAACACAAGGCGACTGGGGACAAATGATCCTGGAGAACATCCTCGAGAAATCGGGATTGGCGCGCGACAGGGAGTACTTTGTGCAGGAGTTCCTGAAAGACGTCGACGGCACCTACCTCCTTAACGAGGACGGAAGCAAAATGCAACCCGATGTGATCATCTCCTACCCCGACGACCGCAAGGTAATCATCGACTCCAAGGTGTCGCTGTCGGCGTATGTGCGTTACACACAAACCGACGAAGCCGACGAGCAAAAAAAATGCATCGGGGAACACCTGCGCTCGGTCAGGAAGCACATCGACGAGCTGAGCCGGAAAAGCTATCAGGATTACGCCGTCACACTCGATTTCGTGATGATGTTCGTCCCCAACGAACCGGCATACATGCTTGCTTTGCAACACGACCCGGATATCTGGCAATACGCTTACGACAAGAAAATCCTGCTGATCAGCCCTACAAACCTGATTGCAGCGTTGAAGCTCATCGTCGACCTCTGGAAGCGTGAATATCAGAACCGCAACGCGATGGAGATTGCCGAACGCGGGGCAAAACTCTACGATAAGTTTGTGGGGTTTATCCATAACCTCGAAAAAATAGGGAAAAACCTGGAGCAGGCTCAGAACGCGTACAACGACGCCTACAAACAGCTTTCTACCGGAAACGACAATCTGGTACTGCAAACCCAGAAACTAAAAGACTTGGGCGTCAAAGCAAAGAAAAGCTTGCCGCAATCGCTGATCGAAGAATAAAAATTATTAACTTCCACAACTCATAACTTTAAAAAACTATGTACGAAAAAATGCAACAACACCTGCAAGGCGAATTGGCCGCCATCCAGGAAGCAGGACTTTACAAAAACGAACGGATTATCGTAACGCCTCAAAAGGCGGAGATCAAAGTAAAATCGGGACAGGAAGTATTGAACTTTTGCGCCAACAACTACCTCGGATTGTCAGACAACACCCGCCTGATCGAAGCAGCCAAAAAAGCCCTCGATGAGCGCGGGTACGGAATGTCATCCGTACGTTTCATTTGCGGGACGCAAGATCTTCACAAGGAGCTGGAAGCTACGATCAGCAAATTTTTCAAAACGGAAGATACCATTCTGTACGCCGCCTGCTTCGACGCCAACGGCGGGTTGTTCGAACCCCTGCTTACCGAGGAAGACGCTATTGTTTCGGACGCACTCAACCACGCCTCCATCATCGACGGAGTGCGCCTGTGCAAGGCCAAACGTTACCGTTACGCCAACGCCGACATGGCCGATCTGGAAGCCAAACTGCAGGAGGCACAAGCGCAACGCTTTCGCATCATCGCAACGGACGGTGTTTTCTCCATGGACGGGAACGTGGCTCCCATCGATAAAATCATGGAATTGGCCGAGAAGTACGACGCGATGGTGATGATCGATGAAAGCCATTCGGCAGGAGTCGTCGGAAAAACCGGGCGCGGCGTTACCGAACAATACAACTGCCCGGGGAAGGCGGAAATCATTACCGGAACGCTCGGAAAAGCGTTTGGCGGTGCCATAGGCGGTTTCACCACCGGGCGCAAGGAGATCGTCGATATACTTCGCCAGCGTTCACGCCCCTACCTTTTCTCCAACTCCATTCCTCCGTTGGTGGCGGCTGCCGGAATCAAGGCATTTGAATTGCTTCAGGAATCGAACGAGTTGCAAGACAGGCTGCACGAGAATGTCGGTTATTTCGTGGCCAGAATGAAGGAAGCCCATTTCGACATCAAACCCACCCAGTCGGCCATTTGTGCCGTAATGCTCTACGATGCCAGGCTGTCGCAGGAATTTGCATCCGCCCTGCTCGATGAAGGCATTTACGTTACCGGATTCTATTATCCCGTCGTTCCGAAAGGAGAGGCACGTATCCGTGTCCAGTTGTCCGCCGGGCACAAACGCGAACACCTCGACAAGGCCATTGCCGCATTTATCAAAGTCGGAAAAAAACTTGCCGTTATTAAATAATCCACACTTATTATGAAAGCCTTAGTTAAACTGCGTCCCGAAAAGGGAATATGGATGCAAGAGATACCCGTTCCCGAGATCGGAGTGAACGATGTCCTCATCAAAATCATAAAAACCTCTATCTGCGGAACCGATCTGCACATTTATAAATGGGACGATTGGGCGCAAAAGACCATCAAGCCCCCCATGACCATCGGCCACGAATACGTGGGTGAAATTGTGGACATGGGAAGCGGAGTAAAAAACCTGAAAACCGGCGACCGGGTCACCGGAGAAGGACATATCGCTTGCGGACACTGCCGCAACTGCCGCCGCGGGAAACTGCACGTTTGTGAAAACACCCTCGGTGTGGGGGTGAACCGCGACGGAGCCTTCGCCGAATACTTGTCGCTCCCGGCAGAAAACGTCGTAAAGCTGGACGCCCGCATTCCCGATGAGATCGCTTCCATTATGGATCCCTTCGGAAATGCCACGCATA
>JBGZJM010000109.1:0-3724 GCA_041848845.1 Petrimonas sp.
ACAGAATAATGTTTTTAAGATTTTTATTCACAGCTGTCAGATTATTCATAACTTTGTAAAGTTTAATGATTTTAGTGAGATTGTTAAACTGGTCTACCACAAACTACAATAGGATGCAAGCCGATATTGTAATTTTGTAGTATCATCCCGAGCAGCCCTGTCCAGGGTTGCTCTTTTTTTGAAAAAAATAATTAAGTTGTTGAGGTTTTATTCATAGGCATCTGTTTTTTGATATGTTATTTATATAAAAGTATGTGATGGTTGTCTTTATTGTATTTTATTCCTGAAATGTACTCAAGTGACTGCAGAACGGACTCAAGACTCTGATTGTCGTGCTCTCCTGAAATAAGGTTGTCAAACTCCTGTCCCTCCTGAAAAACGATAGAACAATTGTACTCTCTCTCCAGCTCTCTGGCTACGTCCTGAATAGGAGTAGCGTCAAAAAAGAGGCATCCTTTTCTCCAGGCTGCCGTCTCGTACGGGTCCTGATGTTTTTTTATCGTACCCCTAAGGGAATTCACCTCAACCCGTTCCTGTGCAGAGAGCTTCATGATAGCCTCCGGCATTTCGATCTGGACCTTGCCTCTATCAACCTTAACGGATGTAATTTCATCATTATCGTATGACTTGATATTGAATGCCGTACCCAAAACCTTCACACAAAACTGCCCGACAGTCACTACAAACTGCCGGTCGGGATCCCCGGCAACATCGAAAAAAGCCTCACCCTGAAGCCTCACTTCACGAGCCTGCTGTGTGAATTTTGCAGGATAACGCAACCGGGAACAGGAATTGAGGGTAACCATCGACCCATCCGGCAAAGTAATATCTTTCCTTTCCCCATAAGTAGTTTCAATGCATTCATAATGAATATCCTGACGGGAAACTCCCTCATATAGGCGAAACAGGGAAAAGATGACCGCTATTGCGGCTGCAATGCTTCCCGCCGCTAAAAACAAAGGCTTCAGGGATCTTTTTTTCTTTTCCTCAATATCTTTTAAAAGCATGTAAGCTTCTTCTTTATATTCCTTATTCCGCGAGTCGTCGGGTTTTTCGAGGAACTGCGATTCCTTCCAGAGGTTGAATGCGGCATCCTCAATAATATCTTTATTGACGGTATCATTATTCTCCTCCAAAAAGACGTAAGCCTCCTCTACGGTATAAGTCCCATTCAGAAAACGATGAATAACTGCTCTTTTATCTTTATTTTCTTTCATGAACATTCAAAAGGATGTGTAAAATATCCTTGTATATTTACTAATACACTTCAGACGAAAGAAGCAGGGGTGTTGTTAACTTAGTTTTATATATTTAAACAAATCAGGATCAACAACAGATCGGCCATACTCCCGGGGTATTTCGCCAAAAAGCATCTTATTGACTTTAAAGCCAGTGTAATATGTTCCTGGACGGTATAAATGGAAAGGTTCAGTTTTTGAGCTATTTCACGATGAGACATATGCTCTTCTCTACTCATCCGGAATATCTCTTTTTGTCGTGGTGTAAGACGATTTATGGCTTCTTCAATAATTTCATTCAATTCATTATACAGAACGTTGCGGCTTGTGTCGTCATCGTAGTCTATAGCTTGCGAAAGAATTGCCTGCATGACTCTCTTCTCGTTCTCTATTCCTCTCAACATGTTCAACACCCTGTTTTTTACCATGGTATAAACATAAGATGAAAAAGAATACTCCGGATTGATAAAATGACGGGATTGCCAGATAACCGAAAACACATCCTGAAAAATATCTTCAGCAAATTCCCTGGACTTGATAAACCTCATCGCAAAATAGATCAACCGCTCCTTGTAGCTGGCATATAATTCACTGAAAGCCTCTTTATCGTTGTTGACGAGACGAGATACAAGAGCTTTCTCATGAATATCCTGTGTATCAGACAGATAATTATTCATAATAATTTTCATTGACCCACAAAGGTACAACTATAATTTCACCTTATCTGTAAAACACAAAAGAATCACTCCAGCATAAACCCCATCGATGGGATTTTTTCAGGAAAAACAGTACGAAAAGGTTTTTCATTTTCGGAAGTGTGATATCCGAAAAGCAATTGCGTCAATTTTCGGATATTGAAATGAAAGAGAGTTTTAGCCGGGGGACCGTTTCTCTCTGCCTTTCCTCTGTTTATGGTAAAAGAAGAATTATTTGTTTTAAGCAGTTCATCTTGAACGGATACGGAAAATGATGTTTCCGGGTACCGGTCGGCAAATAGCGAGAGCAGCCTCCACAAATCTATCACGCGCGCCATACCCGTCAGGTTTTTTTTGGGCGGAAATCCGAAAAGTGCTGCCTCTTGAACCATGGCACGAAAGTCTTCAAACGACTTTTGCACAGTCATGTCCTTATGCCGGAATAAAGAGTCAAACTCCCTGTATGCAGAAGACAGGCTGCCCGGATGCCTTTGCAGCAAATCGCTCAGGGAAGGCAACGCCTCTGTTCCCGGATCAAATGTCTGTATAAAACCCTGTTTACCGTAGAAGTTCAACAACCATTCTTCTTGTGGTACAAGCAGAATAAGCGGTATGTTCCTGCTGGCAGCGACGTCAAAACTTTTCATCAGCAATTGCCTGCTATACCCTTTTCCTCTGTATTCAGGCAGTGTAGATACCCCGGAGAGATAGATGACAGGAATTTCCTTTTCACAGAAAGTAAATTGATAGGACAATAGCTGAAGTGAGGATACTGCCTTGCCATCTTTCATATAGATCAGTGTATTTTCGTTCCGGTATTTCTCCCGGAAATAAATCTCCATGTATTCGTCGGGATCGCCGAACACGGTTTTCCACATATCATAAACCTGCTGTTTGTTCGTGTCGTCGACGTAGCGTATCATCGCGGTTAATTCTTAAGCCGTGCGTTGTATTTCTCGAGCAGAATGTCGGGCTGATAGGAAAGCTTGGCATTGCGCAGGTTCTCAATCCCCATGTCTTCTTCCCGGTTCACATAAGCAAAATCCGCTGCTTCATGCTCGATAAATTGCTGGTTGATGATGTTGTAGGCACCGTGAATGGTGGAGAATGCCTTTTCTACGTGAACAATAAAGGTGTCTTTTGTAAGGGGTTCACCGATACTGAATGCGGCAATTTCGTTGTTCACGCATATTAACCCGCCCTTCAGATCGAGGTATTCAAAATTCTCGAGCATCAGCGTAGTGGCAAAATCGTCATAAACCAACGATGGGTCTTTTTCTTCCAGGTTTATCCGCATCCAGCGGTCGAGCATTTCCTTACATTCTTTTACCAGTGCCGGGTTCCCGGTCAGCGATTTGTATTTCCACTCGTTTTCGCGCTTAAACCTGTTGATGTGATTCCTTTTGCTTTGTAACTTTTTCCCGGTGAGGTTGACCAGTTTTTCGGTTGTGTAGATATAGTCCGATACGCTGCGGTTTAACTTGTAATCGAAAGTCCCGGGCATTGCCGCTTCAATTTCATCGATCATCCCCTGGGTCAATCCCCTGATCTGGAAAATCGTATCAAACTGCCGGTGGTCATCCATGATGATTTCTATAGCTTTTTTAATGTTGCTGCCTCCCACCGGTTTCAGGTAGGAGTTCCGGAAGTTGTTGTCCCTGAACCGGATAAAAAGCCATTCACCGTCGGTGGCGTATTGGGTGTCGAACTTTTTTCCCCAGCTGTACAGATTGGTGAAACAGAGATCCGATGCCCTGTAATTTTGTTTGCAGAGGTACGAGTTGATGATGT
>JBGZJM010000110.1:0-15865 GCA_041848845.1 Petrimonas sp.
ATCGAAATATTTCTATAACAAAGATTTTTTCCCGTTACTGATGCTGTTGATTTTTCTGCTGACGGTAATTCCCGCCTTAATAATAAGCCGGAAAATCAGTCGCCTGTCGGGAAGCGATTACACCCTGTTTTTCGTAACCAGGAAAAACCGTTGGATAGCCGCTATGGTGACGGTTCAATTTATCGTTGCTTTCGCGCTTATTATCGGAACTCTAACAGTAAACAAACAGGTTAATCTGGTAGAAAAGGACATAGAGCGTTACAAGGATGTGATTGAGGTGGGAAATCCGCTTGCTAAAGAATCCATCGTGCCATTCGAGTCTCGGTTGAAAAGCATTCAAGGCATCCAAAGCTACGCTTTCAGTGAAGGTGGAGTAAATACCATATTTGTTGGTGAAAACACTTTCCGGAAAAAGAACGGCGAAGAACAAAAAAGTAATGTGTTGCTGATTACCGGTAGCGATGGATTTGCCGAAGTATTGCAACTTAATCAGATTTCAGGTGTTGGTTGGGACAGTGCACACGAAAAGTATCCCCATCCGGTTTTCGTAAACAAAACATTTGCCGATGTAGCCGAAACATCGCCGGAGAATATGGTAGGTAATTCGTTGCGCAGTTATATTGACAACCATGACTCGTTGGCCGTTGTAGCCGGAGTGGTGGAAGATTTTTACATTGGTTCGGTGGAAAACAAAGCTATTCCTGCAATAATAAGATATAAAGATAAAACAAAGCAACTCATCAACATTTATATTCGAACGCAAAAAGGAGAAACCAAAAATGTGGTAAAATCGCTTAAACAAGCTTGGGCACAGGCATACCCCGATGATTTTTTTATGTATGGCGAAGTATATGACACTATGATTGGAGCCAACAGCAAAATCTTCGAAATGTCGCGTCTACTTAAAATGTACTCCCTTATCAGCGTTTTGCTCACGTGTTTCGGCTTGTTCGGCATCACGTTTTACGCCGTGCGGCAGCGAACCAAAGAAATCGGCATCCGAAAAATCAACGGCGCCAAAACGCCCCAACTCCTGTGGCTGCTGATGAAACCGATGTTCGTATGGATGGCAATAGGCTTTGGGGTAGCCGTACCGATAGCGTGGTGGTTTATAGAAAGGTGGTTGCAACAGTTTGTGTATCGGGTGGATGTGTCGGCCGGTTCGTTTCTGCTCGCGCTGCTATTGGTTGCCGCCGTCACGTTCTTAACCGTCGGCTGGCACGTGTGGCGCACGGCGCGAAGCAATCCGGTGGAAAGTTTGAAATCGGAATAAAAAGTCTAAATATCTATTAGTCTATTTTATGAAATTATTAACAACATCTATTCGCATTTTAAGCCGATTTAGGTTGTATTCCATTGTCAACGTGTTAGGGTTGACGCTCAGCTTGGCGTGCGTAATCGCGTTGTCGCGCTATGTGCATCAGGAAATCACGGTGAATCGGTTTATCGATGACTTGGACAGGACGTATCTGACAATTATTGAACAGGAAAACCGTCCCCGGCGATTGGGCGCTGCCGTGAATATCAACCAACGGGAAAACTTTGCAAGTCCGTTAGATGCATCCTCGGTTGAAAAATCAACAGATTTCATCGCTTTCGATAATGAGCAAATTGGAGTTGACAATCATCGTTATAGTGTGAATATTTTTGTCGTGGACAGTGCTTTTTTGCAAATTGTTCCTTATCCCGTTGCGCTGGGGAGCAACAAGCTGCAAGCTCCGGAAGACGCGATTATTACATCGAAATTGGCAAAGCGACTTTTCGGAAACGAAAACCCCATCGGGCAGAAAATCAGTTACGTGTCGGGCGATTTGCTTAATGTGGTGGGCGTATTGGGTGAACCGAAAACAAAATCGAGTTTCAACTTTGATGTGCTGATAAATACTCATTTGCGAAAATCGTGGATGCGAATGCCCTATCAGATTGTACGGCTACACAAGGGAGCCGACGCAAATGCGATTAACCGTAAATACGGCAAATACCAAAAAATCACGAAACTGCACAGTGTCCTTTCGCGTTTTCAACTGACACCTTTGAGCGATTTTTATTTGGATACATCCTTGCAAACCTTTACCCGGGACACCGTTTTACTTAGAGGAAACCGCACAAACGTAGCAGTCCTTTCGGTAGTGGCG
The DNA here is from genome assembly GCA_041848845.1 of Petrimonas sp. Lineage (GTDB taxonomy): Bacteria > Bacteroidota > Bacteroidia > Bacteroidales > Dysgonomonadaceae > Petrimonas. The sequence goes on from JBGZJM010000110.1 coordinate 2,136, forward strand.
GCGCTGATTTTGCTGGTGGGGTTGTTTAACTTTATCAATATCTACACCGTAATCACCCTGCGTCGCGGACGTGAGTTCGGCATCAAGAAGATATATGGAGCGAAAGGATGGCAGATATTCGCGCAAATTTATCTCGAAAACTTCTGGCTGGCGTCGATGGCTGTTTTTGGGGCGTGGTTTGTGTTGGAAATATTCGAAAAGCTTCTGGCACAAAACTTTGCTCTCATACTTCACGCCAACGCCACGTTTGACGTAGCGTTATCGTTTGCCCTGCTGCTTTTGCTTCCTCTCATAACCACCATTTATCCTTATTTGCGTTATAATTACTCCGCACCCGTCACATCGTTACGTTCGGTAAACGCGGGCGGCGTTTCGTTGGTTTCACGCTCCATATTTCTGTTTTTGCAATACGTCATCACGTTCGGACTCATTGTTATTTCCACCTATTTCATCAAGCAACTTCGTTATATGCTCAATACCGATGTGGGCTACGATACCGAAAACGTACTGGTGTGTAAAATTCTGCATCGGGATAATTTTTACGATATTAGAAGCGACCCCGAAGAACGGGAAAGCCGCAATCGGTTCGAAACAATTACGGAGACCATTGAACACGAAATGAGCGCCTCGCCGTTATTTGTTCATTGGACGTATGGCAATCCGGTTTATTCCCTTCAACCTACTGTGCCGGTAAAAATCGAAGCAGGAGAATACAAAAGTGTGGGCTACTTGAATATGTCGAGAAAACAGATGAAAATCTTTAACTACCAACTGCTCGAAGGGCGCTTGTGGGATTCAACCGATGTGTCCGTTCAATATCGGTTCATCATCAACGAAACGGCAAAAAAACAGTTCAACATAACCGATATTCATACCGCGTATCTGCAACCCGAACACCGGCTTTGGTATGCGCAAGGCGATATGAGCGTTAATCCTGCCTACGAAATTGTGGGTGTGATAAAGGATTTTAATACCGGACATTTGTCCAATCCAACCCTTCCGGTGGTTATTGTATATCAGGAAGAATATATGAAAGAAGAAAATTTGATTGCTAAAATTGTTTCCGGAAAACGGCAAGAAGCCATTGATTTTCTCAAAAAACTGAACATGGAACTCTATGGCGAAGCCGAATTCACATACACATTTATGGAAGACGAAATAGCGGCACTGTATGCGGACGACAAGCGTGTAAGCCGTATCTACACCGCGTTTTCGTTAATCGCCATTTTCATTTCCTGCTTAGGCTTATTTGCCCTTTCGTTGTTCGATATCCGTCAGCGATACCGCGAAATAGCGCTGCGAAAAATCAACGGTGCCAAACCCAACGACATTATGCACCTGTTACTGAAAAAATACGTGTATCTGCTTGGTGCGGCGTTTGCTGTTGCCGTTCCCGTTTCGTATGGGGTAATTAGCCGATATATGGAAAGTTTCGCGCATCGGACGGCGATTTCGGGGTGGCTGTTCGTGGTTTCGGCAGTGGTGGTGGCGGGCGTATCGCTCCTCACACTGCTGTGGCAAGTGAAAAAAGCGATGAAAATAAATCCCGCAAAAGCAATGCAATCAGAATAACTCGGGGAACTTCGTCTCACTACTTTAATAAATTAACAAAAATGAAATCAATTAATCACCTACTCACAGTCCTGTTTGCCGTTGCAAGCGTAACCCTGCAGGCACAAACAAGATCGGTGGAATTACCGCCTGTGGCATTTGCCAATACCCGTTCGGTGGAAATAAGCAAAGTGGTGTTGTCCGATACGGCTACCGTGCTTGATATCGAGGCATCCTATACTCCCGGTTACTGGATAAAAATCGTTACGGACAGTTACCTGCAAGCCGACGGCAAGAAGTATATGATTCGAAGCGGACAAGGCATCGAGCTGGATTCGCTCTTTTGGATGCCGAAATCCGGCGAAGCATCGTTCAAACTGGTGTTCGACCCATTGCCGGAAAATACCCGGACATTCGATTTTATCGAGAGCGATTGCGAAGATTGCTTCAAGCTTTACGGCATCAACTTAGTGAACAAACGCTTGAAACTCCCGCCGATCCCTGCGGAATTTTCGCAAAAACATCCGTCAGAAAATAATTACCGGAGCGGGTTAGAGAAAGGCGAAGCCACCGTAAGCGGGAAACTGTTGGGATACACGCCGGTATTGGGTGATTTTTCGCTCATCTACCACAACCCCATCACGGGAGTTGAACAAAAAAAGCCCCTTTCGGTTCAACCCGACGGCTCTTTCACCACATCGGCAACGGTGTATGGGCCGGCTTTTGCTCTTATTTCGGGGAAGATGCTTTATGCACCCATCCGCATAGCTCCGGGTAAGGAATCGAAAATAGTGGTCAATCTTCCCGAAATCTATCGTGCCGATTCCCGCCTTTTCAAAAATCACGAACCGTATGGCAAAAAGTATTACTATGCGGGCTATTTTGCCGGCCTGAATACCGATCTGGCAAACAGCGGCCTGTCCCAAGCCCTCCGGCAAGATTACCAAAATGAAATTGCGGATATGAATCCTGCTCAATACAAGGATTTTATAACGGAGAAATACCGCGAAGCCATTGCGCATAACACTACCCTGGATCTAAGTCCGCTTGCCCGGAAAATAGCCAGCACAGATGCGGTATTTGAGCTTTTCGATCATTTGGAAATGGCCGATTATACCCTGACGCAGGCTTATGCCAAAAAGCACAACCTGTCGCGCGAGGAAGCGATGAAAAACCTCGTTCCGGTGGCAAGAACGGACGAATTTAACGATTACTACCTGAAAATTCCGTACATTGACCCCGACGTGCTGCTGGCCACCAACATCAGCCATCGTGTGGAAAGGCTCGTATACAGCCGGGGAAGTATGGGCGACAGGTTCGAAGAGCTAAGATACCTGTCGGACAACGCAGAGGTTTCTCCCGAGGACCGCCGGTTTTTCAAAACATTTATAGCGGCATCGGAAAAAGGCGAAGAGTTCGAAAATGCCGCATCGGTGGGCGACGTTTACAACAAGTACCGAGCCTTGGCAAGCGAATTTATGAAAACAAGGATGGGCGAAGGCTATCTCGCGAAAATATGGAACACCGACGATGCCTTTTTGCTGAATCTGGTGAAATCGATGAAGATCAGCTCATCAATAAGGGATTTCAATCCCCTTACCGATGAACAAAAAGAGGGGCTTAATCCATTTCCGTCCGTTATACGGCAAGCACTGCTTGAGCAAAATGAAGAACTGCTGGCACGCATCGAAGAAAACAAAAAGAAAACGGGTTTCACGGTGCTCAACCCTCCCGCGAACGTCGATGAGCAACTCTTCGTGGATATGCTTACGCCTTTTAAAGGAAAAGTAATTCTGGTGGATGTGTGGGCAACCTGGTGTGGCCCGTGCCGGATGGCAAATGCACAAATGGAGCCGGTGAAGGCGCAATTTTCCGACAAAGATGTGGTGTTCCTCTATCTGGCCGGAGAAAATTCGCCCGAGAATACGTGGAAAAATATGATTACCGATATGAAAGGACATCACTACCGCGTAAACCAGGCACAATGGGATTACCTGAGCAACAGCCTAAACGTGCGTGGCGTACCCACCTACATCATCATCGACCGCACCGGAAACCACACGTTTCACACGAGCGGATTTCCCGGTGTCGACACAATGAAAAGAGAATTGATGAAAGTGTTGAAAAAATGATTTCTTTAAAATTTAACTAACAATTTAAAATAAAACAAAATGATCAAAACAGAAAACCTTCAGAAAATCTTCCGCACGGAAGAGGTGGAAACCTGGGCGTTGAACGATGTGAACATCGAAATCGCCGAGGGCGAATTTGTGGCCATCATGGGCCCGTCGGGTTGTGGGAAAACCACGCTCCTCAATATCCTGGGCTTGCTGGACAATCCCACATCGGGAAACTATTTCCTGAACGGGACGGATATATCCAAATACACCGAAAACCAGCGTACCGACCTGCGCAAAGGGGTTATCGGTTTCGTGTTCCAGAGTTTCAACCTTATCGAGGAACTCAACGTGTATGAAAACATCGAGCTGCCTCTTCTCTATATGCGGATTCCGGCGGCGGAGCGCAAACGCCGTGTGAAAGAAGCGATGAACCGGATGGCCATTTCGCATCGGGAGAAACATTTTCCGCAACAACTTTCGGGCGGTCAGCAACAGCGTGTTGCCATCGCACGTGCCGTGGTGGCCAATCCCAAGCTCATCCTTGCCGACGAACCCACCGGAAACTTGGATAGTAAGAACGGTGCCGAAGTGATGAGCCTGCTCACCGAACTGAACCGCGAAGGAACCACCATCGTGATGGTTACGCACAGCCAGCACGATGCCGGTTATGCCGACCGCATAATTAAATTATTCGATGGCAAAGTGGTACCGGAAGTGGTGTTGTAGTCATATTCCTTAAAAGAAAATCCCTTGCAAATAAATAATTTGCAAGGGATTTTCTTTCTTAGCGGAAGCGGGGGGATTCGAACCCCCGGTACGGTTACCCGTACGTCAGTTTAGCAAACTGGTGGTTTCAGCCACTCACCCACACTTCCCGGTAGGACTCCCGACCAAATTGGGTGCAAATATACAAGATTGTTTTCATCTTGTCAAAAAAAACGGGAGATTTCTATGTAAATCTTCCTACATTTGTGCAGTTTTTCAAATCACTTTTGGACGTATGGAGCAAAAACCAAAAAGAAAAGGCGGAAAAATTTTTCTGTGGGCAATACTTTCCCTGTTGCCGATAGCAATTGCGAGCGCATTTGTGGTCAGAAAAACCATTTTCAAGCCATTCAACCCGGAAGAAACGGTGTACATTTATATCGATAACGAGAAGAACTACGAAGGGATAATCACCCAATTGAAAAAAGCGGGCCTGCCGTCGGAGCGGCTTTTCCGGGTCTTGTCGGAAAGGATGAATTACCCCGGCAACATAAAAACCGGAAGGTACGCCGTTAAAGACGGGATGACCATGCCCGACGTGATTCGCATGCTGCGTGCCGGAAACCAGACACCGGTAAAACTCACGTTCAACAATATCCGCACCCGGGAAGACCTGGCCGGCAGGATCTCACGGCAACTGATGATGGACAGCGCCCTGCTGGCAAACGCGTTGAATGACCCGGAAAAAATAAAAGAAGCCGGGTTTGACGAAAACACGCTGACGGCCCTGTTTATCCCCAACACCTATGAAGTGTACTGGGACACAAGCATTGACCATTTCCTCAACCGGATGAAAAAGGAATACGATCGCTTCTGGAACAACGACAGAAAAAGAAAAGCCGAAAACATCGGCCTGTCCCCCGTTCAGGTTTCCACGCTGGCATCGATAGTGGAAGAGGAAGCCACCTACTCCGACGAGTATCCGGTTGTGGCCGGATTGTATCTCAACCGGTTAAAAAAAGGGATGCGGCTGGAGGCCGATCCGACGGTGAAATTTGCCGTCGGCGATTTCTCGTTGCGGCGTATCCTGTTCCGGCACCTGGAAGTGGAATCGCCTTACAATACCTATAAAAACACGGGATTACCGCCCGGGCCAATCAGAATTCCGTCTATAAAGGCCATCGACGGCACCTTGTCCCCGCAACAGCACAATTACCTGTTTATGTGCGCTAAAGACGATTTGTCGGGAAGGCATAATTTCGCCGCCACTCACGCGGAGCATGCCCGCAATGCGGCACGTTACCGGCAGGCGCTCAATGAAAGAGGTATCTTTCAATAAAACACATCAGAAAGTCATCTCGTCGGGGTGCATACCCGTCCGGTAATTTCTGTCGAGAGACCCGATGAACCGCATCTCTTCCGGCGTAGGTTCGAAATCGAAAATATCGAGATTGGCCTGTTGCCGTTCTTTGCTGGACGATTTGGGAATAGCAATCACTCCACTACGTTTTTCAACCGTTTTATCACATTGTCCTTATCCCGGTATATCTGTTCAACAAGCTGTTGGATACTTTCAAATTTTTCATCCCCACGGATGAAATCGATAAATTCAACCGTCAGCGATTCGTTGTACAGGTCTCCGTCGAAATCGAAAATATTCACTTCAACACTAATCTCCGTACCGTTCTGCAAGGTCGGGCGCGTACCGATATACAACATCCCCTGATGGGTTTCACCCCTAAAGTGAACCAAGACGGCGTAAACCCCCAATAATGGCACCACCTTGTATTTCTCCCACGCCTTCACGTTGGCAGTCGGAAAGCCGATGGTGCGCCCTACCTGATAACCTTCCACAATTTTTCCCGACAGGGTATAATTGTAAGTCAGCAACCGGTTGGCTTTCACAATTTCGCCCTTCATCAGCAAGCGCCTGATCCGCGAAGAGCTCACATCTTCGTCATCCACACGCATCTCCATAGCCTGAATAATGTTCATCCCCACAGCCTTACCGTATAATACATACTCCTCAATGCCTTCTTCCCGGTTGTGCCCGAACCGGTGATCGTAACCTACCAGCATCGTGTGGACATGAATCTTCTCTTTCAGTACCCGGGTAATAAATTCACCGGCCGTCAGCTTCGACAGCTCCACGGTAAACGGCAGGCTGATGCAATAATCTATTCCTGTTGCAGACAACTGTTCCAGTTTTTCTTCATAACCGCAAAGCAGTTTAGGCTGATAATCGGCTTGCAGCACCTTTCTCGGATGCACGGGAAAAGTGACCACGGCTGACGGCAGCCCCAACCGGGCAGCTTCCGTTTTTACCTGCTCTATCAGGTGCCGGTGGCCGGTATGGACTCCATCGAAGAAACCTAACGTCGCCACCAAATCGGGCACTCCCGTCTCAAATTCATGAGTTAAATCAATGACTTGCAAAATCTCTTCTTTTTGTGCGTATTCTTAACGCTTGAACGTTCTTTTTAGTTTTGGCATGTAATAAAAGACCCCGAAACAGCATTTCGAGGTCTTGTCACCGTCTGTGCGGCCTGTCAAATTATGCCGAATTTCCTGAACACTTTCTCGATATGCGCTACGGCATAATCAATCTGTTCGTATGTATGTGTTGCCATCAACGAGAACCGGATAAGGGTTTCGTCGGATGCAACCGCCGGCGAAACCACCGGATTCACAAAAACACCCTCTTCAAACAAGAGTTTGGTGATGAGAAACGTCTTTTCGTTATCCCTCACATAGAGCGGCATGATAGGAGTGGAAGTAGGGCCCAGTTCAAAACCTTTTTCCTTGAATTGATTGATGGTGTAATTGGTCAGTTCCCAAAGTTTTTTCACCCGTTCAGGCTCCGATTTCAATATTTTCAGGGCGGCCAGCGCGGCGGCGGTCGCCGCGGGAGTAATGCTTGCACTGAATATATTGGTACGAGCGTTGTGTCTCAGGTAATTGATGGTGTGGTAATCCCCGGCGATGAAGCCGCCGATGGATGCCAGGGATTTGCTGAAAGTCCCCATAATAAGGTCCACATCGGGAAGCAGTCCGAAATGGTCGGCAGCGCCCTTTCCGTTGTACCTCCTGCCCAAAACACCCAAGCCGTGCGCCTCGTCCACCATGATATTGGCGTTATACTTTCTGCCCAGTTTAACGATCCCCGGCAAATCCGCCAGGTCTCCCTCCATACTGAATACGCCATCCACCACAATCAGTTTCACCTTGTTGGGATCGCAACGCTTCAGTTGCCTCTCGAGCGACACCATATCGTTGTGACGGAATTTGAACTTGGTAGAGAATGAAACACGGGTGCCTTCTATAATGGACGCGTGGTTCCTTTCATCCCAAATGATATAGTCTTCGCGCCCCGTAATGCAACCGATCACCCCTTCGTTTACCGAAAATCCGGTGGAGAAAATAACGGCATCGTCTTTGCCCACAAAATTTGCCAGGTTTTTTTCCAACTCAAGGTGAATATCCAATGTCCCGTTCAGAAAACGCGAACCGGCCATACCCGTCCCGTATTTCCGGGTGGCTTCAATTGCCGCCTCCTTCACTTTCGGATGGTTGGTAAGCCCCAGATAAGCGTTTGATCCAAACATCAACACTTTCTTACCGCTGATAACCACCTCCGTATCCTGATCGCTTTCAATTGCCCTGAAATATGGATAAATGCCCGCCGATTTAAATTTTTGCGGGGCATCATATTTCATCATCTTCTCTTTTAACAGATTCATCAGATAAAAATTAAAATGAAATGAGTGGATATTTTATCTATTTCCAATAAAACCAAGATACAAAGATACGAATATTTCTCATAATGCGAAGTGGGCAGGCAAAAATATACCCATAAGGCAAAGCCTCTGGTAATAAGATGCTTCACCTCTTTACCCTTTTTATTTCAGGCTCTCGAAAACCCGGCCGGATGGTACAAAAAGCAAAACCAAACGTAAACATTTTCAGGAGAAAAACGTTTAACAGGGTAGGATTAACGAATCATTAAAAAACAAACATTATGGTAAGCAAAAAATTAGAAAAAGCCATTAACGAGCAAGTTAATGCGGAATTCTGGTCGGCCTATCTGTATCTGTCCATGTCGGCTCATTTCGCCAATGAGGGATTGACGGGATTTGCGAACTGGTTTAAAGTACAGTTTCAGGAAGAACAAGACCACGCCCTCAAATTCATGGACTACCTCATTGCCAAAGGCAACAAGGTGGAGTTGAAACCGATTGAGAAAGTAGATACCTCGTGGGAATCGATATTAAAAGCTTTCGAAGACACCCTGGCACACGAAAAAGTGGTTACCGGACTGATTAACAACCTGGTAGGCTTAGCCAGGAGCGAGAACGACTATGCGACCGAAAACATGCTGCAATGGTTTGTAAACGAGCAGGTTGAAGAAGAAGAGACCGCGCAGGGAATGATCGACAGCCTGAAGCTGATCGGCACCAACGGCTTCGGAATCTATACAATGGACAAAGAACTGGCACAACGCAGCTATACTCCGCTGAACACCGCTACAACTGGTGCATAGTTTTTCCAACCGGACACACTCAGGAGCCTTCTTCGCCGAAAGGCTCCTTTTTGTTTGGTTAACTTTTTAGCGAAGAGAGTCTCTGAATAAACTTTTTAGGTTAAACTTCATCTAAGATCCTGTTCCTTATCGGACTTTAGCAAGTAGAAGTATAATGCATATCAAAAACTTGAAAATGGAAAGAAAATACAAAAAACTCTTCAAATGCATGGTGCTCGACGCTATCGGCATGGCGTCGGCCGCTTTGCCCGTCATCGATGTTGTGTGGGCACCCATCGCGGCATCCATCAGCTACAGGATGTTCGGGGAGAAAAGGGGAAAATACACCTCTATCATCACCTTTATTGAAGAAATACTACCCGTTGCCGATGTAATTCCATCGTTCACCATCTTTTGGTTTTTATTCGATTTTCCGGGTGTCGGGAAAGAAGCAAAAACGGCCAATCCCCCTGTGGATACAGGTTTTTTCGAAATCAACTGATACCGTTATCATTGTTATGAATTTACGAAAACTAACCGGCTGCCTGATCCTTTTCTTTACCCTGGCAGCCTGTGCGAACACAACACAGGAGACAAACGCCCTGTTGTGGGAAATCTCGGGAAACGGGCTTGAATCCCCGTCCTACCTGTTTGGAACACACCACTTGGTCCCGTTGTCGTTTTTAGACAGCATCGACGGTCTGGAAGAAGCGTTCGAAGCGACTGAACAGACCGTGGGTGAGCTCGATATGAGCAAAATGGGGGAGATGCAGATGAAGATCATGGGTACTGCCATTATGCCCAACGAGTACGACTACCGAACACTTATAAGCGAAGCGGATTTTCAGTTGCTCGACAAAACACTCAAAGAGCTTACCGGTATCGGACTGGATCAGCTTGGCAGAATGAAACCGGCCATGCTGAGCAATTTGATTTCCGTCTCTTTATATCAGAAATATTACCCTGCTCTATCAGGGAGCACAAGCATCGATCAGCACTTCCAGGAAGAAGCGGCCAGGCGTTCCCGTCCCGTACGACCGTTGGAAACGGCCGAAGAACAGATTCATCTGTTGTTGGGTACGCAAACCATCGAAAGACAGGCCGAACTGCTCGTCTGCATGGTAAACCATCCCGAACTGCTGAAAGAGCAAATGGACAGGTTGCAAACGGCATACATGGCGCAGGATATAAAGGCGCTGAACGCTTTGTACGAAGAGGAGTTGCCCGGAGATCCCTGCCCCGGCACCCCGGAAGAAAAAGACGCGATGAACAAGGACCGGAACGGGAGGTGGCTAAAACTCCTTCCGGATATTGTGCGGGAAAAACCATCGTTCATCGCTGTCGGATGCCTTCACCTGGTGGGTAAAGACGGACTGATCGTGGGATTGCGGAAGATGGGATACCGGGTTGAACCGGTGAAATAGGGAAAATCTATGTCCGCCTCTCCAGCAAGACCACATTCTCCACGTGATGGGTATGCGGAAACATATCCACCGGCTGCACGCGTGTAACCCGGTATTTACCGTCCAGCAGGTTGAGGTCACGCGCCTGGGTGGCAGGATTGCAACTTACATAAACAATCCGCCGCGGTTCGGCAAAAAGAATGGCCCCGATCACATCGTCATGCATCCCGGCCCGGGGAGGATCCGTGATAATCACATCGGGACGGCCCTGCTCACGAATAAAATCTACCGTCAGGATTTTTCTCATATCTCCGGCAAAAAACGACGTGTTTTCGATATTGTTGTTGCGTGAATTTTTTCGCGCATCCTCGATGGCCTCATCCACAAATTCAATCCCGATAACCTTTCCGGCATTTCGCGCAACAAAATTGGCAATGGTTCCCGTTCCGGTATACAGATCATACACCCGTTCACTGCCCGACAACCCGGCAAACTCCCGCGCGACCTTATACAGGTTGTAAGCCTGACGGCTGTTGGTCTGGTAAAACGATTTGGGGCCTATTTTGAATTGCAGGCCTTCCATTTCTTCCACAATATAATCCCGTCCTTTCCAAACGTGTACCTGTTGGTCGGTAATGGTGTCGTTGGCCTTCCGGTTGATGATGTAGAGCAGCGAAGTGATTTGCGGAAACTTGCCGGCCAGAAAATTCAGGAGCATCTCCCTCTTTTCCGCATCATCTTCGTAAAACACCACAATAACCATCCACTCTCCAACAGAGGTGTTGCGCAGGATAAGCGTACGCATCAGCCCGGATTGGTCGCGCAGGTCGAAAAACGAGAAATCGTTTTTCAGGCAGAACTCCCGGACAGCATTCCGTATCTGGTTGGACAGGTCGTCCTGCAACCAGCATTTGTTTATATCCAGCACTTTGTCGAACATGCCGGGGATATGAAATCCCAACGCATCCATCTGCCTGGGCTCACTCCCGGAGCTGATCTCTTTCTCCGTCAGCCATCGCTTATCGGAAAATGTGAATTCCAGCTTGTTCCGGTAAAAAGTGGTTTCCGGAGCGCCCAGAATGGGTGAAATTTCCGGCAATTCCACCTTGCCTATACGCGTCAGGTTATCCTCAACCTGTTTTTGTTTGTATTTCAACTGCTCCCCGTAAGGCAGGATCTGCCACTTACAGCCTCCGCAAGTCCCAAAATGTTCGCAAAAAGCTTCCGCCCTGTTTTCGGAAAACGATTCAAACCGGATCACCTTGCCTTCGGCGTAATTGCTTTTCTTTTTGGTGATCTGTATATCGGCCACATCACCCGGAACGGCGAACGGAACAAAAACCGTCATTCCGTCCACCCGGGCAATAGCTTTGCCCTCTGCCGCCACGCCGGTAACAGATACCTTTTCCAATAAAGGAAGTTGCTTTTTATTTTTTGCCATTGTCTATTTTACTAAAATCTCTATCCTGCCGCTTTGCACTCCTTTTGCTTTTGCTTCCAGCACGATGGTTCCCGGTTTTTCCCCGGCTTGCACCAACGCGGTGAGCTGTCCGCTGAAGAGCTTCATTCTGGGGAGTTGGAACGATTCCAGACTGGCTGCATTTCCATTGGCAACAGCTTTAAATATACCGGCACCTTTTACCGTGAAAGAAATTTCCCTGTCTTCAACCGGGCAGAAATTTCCCGCTTTGTCCACAAGCTTCACGTTGACGAACGAAATGTCCTCGCCGTCGGCGTCAATCACGTTGCGATCGGCCTGCATAACAATGCGATGCGGTTTCCCGGCCGTACGCACTTCTTTCTCGGCAACCGCTTTTCCGTTGTTGTCGTACGCTACCACCTTCACCGTTCCCGGTTCATAACGGGTATCCATCCACATCAACCGGTAGCGCTTCTGCCGTTCGAAACTCTTTTGCGCTTCTGTCGTATAACTTCCTTCAAGCGGGACAGACAGTTCCTTAGTACGTTTTCCCTGGCTTTTCCCGTTGATAAACAACTCTGCCGAGGGATAACCGGTGTACACAAAAACGGGCGTCACCTCTCCTTCCCGTCCTTCCCAGTTCCAGTGGGGCAGGATGTGCAGGGTCTCTTCCTCTTTATTCCAGTGGCTGCGGTAAAGATAAAAACGGTCCTTGGGAATTCCCGCCAGATCAACAGCGCCAAAAAGTGAGCTGTGGCTGGGCCACGCGCTGTAGTACGGCGTCGGTTCTCCCAGGTAATCGATGCCCGTCCAGATAAATTCTCCGAGGGTATACGGCAAATCTTCGTGTTGAATAAAATCATCTTCGGGCAAATTCGACCAACCGCAATGCTCCACATCGTATGAAGAGGCCTGATGATCATCGTACTGCGCCATGGATTTACGCTCCACCGGAAACTTGTACACCCCTCGGGAACTAAGCGTAGATGCCGTTTCACTGCCTAAGATTACCTGTTGCGGCAAGCGGTCGTACGCCTCCTGATAACGGAACGGACGATAATTGAATCCCGGAACTTCCATCACAGCGGCCATGTTGTTGGAAAACACATGGTCGGGACGGTCCATTCCGCTCGTTACCGGACGAGTCGGGTCTTCACGGTGGCAAATGTCCTGCAGAAAACGTGCCACCCTTGAACCGTGCTTGTTGCTTTGCTCCTCCACTTCGTTGCCTATGCACCACATCACCACACTGGGATTGTTCCGGTAATGATGCAGCACGTTCGTCAGGTCCTTCTCCGCCCACTCGTTAAAATAGCGGTTGTAGCCGTTTTCCACTTTCGGAATGGCCCATTCGTCGAACGTTTCCACCATCAGCATCATTCCCATTTCATCGGCAATCCGAACATATTCAGGTGCAGGCATATTGTGTGAAGTGCGGATAGCGTTTACACCCATATCCTGCATCGTACGGATCTGGCGACGGATGGCAGCTTCGTTCACGGCAGCCCCCAGCGGTCCCAAATCGTGATGCAGGCATACGCCCTGAAATTTTATCCTCTCGCCGTTCAGGTAAAAACCGTCGTTGGGCTTAATCTCCAGGGTACGTATGCCGAAAGGCGTGGTGTACTCGTCAACCAATCGATTGTTTTCGTAGAGCCTGGACACCGCCGTATACAGGTTCGGCTGTTTAATCCCCCACAATTGGGGATTTTCCACGGCCAGGTTTTGTGAAAATTCACCCCTGTCGGCTTTCGAGAGCGTGTTCTCCACGGAAGCGATGGTTTTGAACGATTTGTCCCTGATCTCGGTAACCAGTTTCAGGTTGCCGTCTCCGGAGGCATTCACCCGGGTACGGACATTCACTCGGGCGACATCTTTTTCCACAACAGGCGTTGTGACGTAAGTCCCCCAGATGGGGATGTGTGTCTTGTCCGTAACGATCAGGTGAACGTTTCGGTAGAGTCCCGCGCCGGGATACCAGCGCGATTGTTCTTCAAAATTTTCGAGGCGGA
>JBGZJM010000111.1:0-6058 GCA_041848845.1 Petrimonas sp.
ACGGAACACATTCTACAGTTCACGGCAATGTAATTGTAAATCCGGACGGGACGCACTCCACCGTTCATGGCAACATAATTGTAAATCCGGATGGAACTCACTCTATAGCTCATGGCAATGTCAACATAGATCGAACAACGGAGAACAGGGCATACAGGTCAGCGTCTTTGATGATCAATCAGGTTTCGGAGCATGTATATCAGCATATTTCATTTCTTGACTTTGGAAACTTCGAGAAAGTTTCGTGCAACGGAATGATTATTGTGAACAACAATGAAGCTGTTGTTTTCGATACACCGACAGACAATGAAACTTCTCGCGAGCTGATTAACTGGTTAACACAATCGTTGAAATGCAAAATTATAGCGGTTATTCCAACGCACTATCATATAGACAACCTGGGAGGGCTGGAGGAGTTTCACAGACAGGGCATTACTTCTTACGCCTACAACAAAACGATACAGGTAGTGAAAGAAAATGGTTCTACTATGCCGAAGCAGGGGTTTGATGAACATTTTGAATTGAAAGTCGGCAACGAAGAAGTGTATGTTGATTTTCTGGGAGAAGGTCATTCCTGCGATAACATTATTGCTTATTTCCCCCTGGAAGATATTATGTTTGGGGGTTGTTTAATAAAAGAAGCAGGAGCAGGGAAAGGTAATCTCGCGGAAGCAAATGTAGAAGAGTGGCCAAATACAGTAAGAAAAGTAAAGATGAAGTATCCAGAAGTAAAAAAAATTATAGTCGGACACGGGAAATCCGGCGGAATCGAGCTTTTGGATTATACGATTAAGCTGTTTGAATGAAAAAATTGCCGCTGATATAGCCTACACTGTTCCGCGCAAGAACAAGACGACATAAGAAACCATATGATTCTTTGGATAAATAGCGGCCTTTATGCTTATCGCCACGATAATCGGATTAACAGGAATTGCAGTTTATTATGTATCTGCCGTTGGATTTGAAATGTTATCAATCAGCAAACAATATTTCTCCGCGGAATCAATGGAGTATAAACAGCAGTTGCTGGCGGTAGGGCAAGGCTTGATAGCAGGGACCCAGGGATTGATTTGCTCATTACTCTCTCTTGTCCCCTGGATTGTCTTTTCTGTCTTGATAGGGAGAAGACTCATACAAATGAAAGCCTGATTCAGTATATAAAAACAGAATAATATGGAAAAGCGTACCATTAGTGAGACAATTATTGATTTGGAGAGAGCCGCTCTCGAAGCATGGCATGATGGTAATCCCTAACCCTATTTCGACCCTGCCCACGAAAAACGGGTCGACCGAAACGATGGCTGTCCTGACCTATAACCCGATCTCATATTCAGGTAAGGCAATCTGGAAAGAGAATTATCGGAAAACCGCCATTCTTCCCGAAACTTCACGCGTCTTTTCCAAATATTTCCTTAACTTTGTCCGTCATACCTGCTAAAACTTTACAAACCTATGTTCGACAACAACAAACGCGCTTTTATAGCCATCAACGACGAGGCCGAAGTTTGCCTTATCCCCAAAATGGCAAACCGCCACGGATTAATAACAGGTGCCACAGGAACAGGAAAAACCGTCACCTTGCAAACACTTTCCGAAACATTCAGCGAAATGGGAGTGCCCGTCTTTGCCGCCGACATGAAAGGCGACCTTTCCGGCGTTGCCGGAACAGGCGGAAACAAGGAAAGCGTTGTCAAACGCGTGGACGGTTATAAGTTGGGCGAAAAAGGATTTGAGTTTAAAGGCTTCCCGGTGAGGTTCTGGGACGTCTTCGGCGAACAGGGGCATCCGGTGCGGACAACCGTTACCGAAATGGGGCCGATGTTGCTCGAACGACTGTTGCAACTGAACGAAACTCAGGGAGCGGTACTGACTATGATTTTCAAAATCGCCGACGACAACAACCTGCTGCTCCTCGACCTGAAAGACCTGCAAAAGATGGTCCAGTTCGTAGGAGACAACCGGGCAAAATACACCACCGAATACGGAAACATCTCTCCGGCAAGCATCGGCGCCATACAACGCGCACTGCTACGCCTGGAAAGCGAAGGCGCCGACAAATTCTTCGGTGAGCCCGAACTGGTGATTACCGATTTTATGCAAACGGAGCAAGGGAGAGGAGTAATTAACATTTTGGCCGCCGACAAACTGATGAACTCCCCACGGGTGTATACCACTTTCCTGCTTTGGCTGCTCGACGACCTGTTTAACAACTTGCCCGAAGTGGGCGATATGGACAAGCCCAAACTGGTCTTTTTCTTTGATGAAGCACACATGCTGTTTAACGACATGCCCAAGCCCTTGCTCGAAAAAGTGGAACAGATTGTCCGCCTCATTCGCTCCAAAGGGGTGGGCATCTATTTCTGCACGCAAAACCCCGCCGATATCCCGCCCGTCATTCTCGGACAACTCGGCAACCGGGTGCAGCACGCGCTCCGCGCCTACACGCCCAACGACCAGAAAGCGGTAAAGGTGGCCGCCAACACGTTCCGCTCCAATCCGAAGTTCGACACGGAAGAGGCTATCACACAACTGAACACCGGCGAGGCGCTGGTGTCGTTCCTCGATGAAAAAGGTGCGCCCCAAATGGTGCAGCGCGCCAATATCCTGCCGCCGCAGGGCCAGATCGGACCGATCACGGTAGGCGAAAGGGACCGGATAATGAGGCAATCGCTCATTTACGGGGTGTATGAAAAACTGGTCGACCGGGAATCCGCTTTCGAAATTCTTTCCCAAAAACAGGAACTGCTCGCCGAAGAACGTGAGCGGGCGGAAGCCGAGAAAGAGCGTGTCCGTCAAGAGAGAGAAGCCCGTAAACTGCAAGCCGAAGCCGAACGTGAAAGACGCGCCGAAGCCCGCAGGAAAAAAGAAGAGCGGGGCATCGTGGGCGATTTGCTGGAGCAAGTGGGTAAAAGTGCCACACGGCAAATTAGCTCGCAACTCGGCAGAACCATCACCCGAAGCATTTTCGGCGCATTCTTCGGAAAAAAATAATTGCCTTATGCTTATATTATGGACACAATAGTATTTGATTCTCCTTTCAACAAAGAGACTTTTATACGTTCCAACAAGGTGTTTTGGGATTATACCTGGAAAAAGAACAAAAAACAGATAAGAAATTTTCTAATCTCTTCTATTATTTTACTTGGTCTCGGATTGCTGACAGGAACAAATCACGGAGCGAGCAATCCTTTCGTCATCGCAGCTGTTTTTGCGCTCTGCATCGCAGGCTTAACCGGTTTACTCAGGTTCTTTTCCCGGAGAAGACATAACAGAATAATGAACGAGGTGGCCGACGAATATGAGAAAGTGAATTCGGAATTCACGTTCGAAATATTCGAAGAGGCTTTTAGATTCAGCGATTTTCAAAAGAAATTGGAGTTCAAATGGTCTGCATTCAGCCATTATACGATTTACAAAGGATACATCATTTTAGTTCCCAAGCATTCCTTTTCCGGTGCTTTTCTTTTTGATACGAACGATGAATCGGAAGCCGACAAATGCGAACAAACGCTCAAAATAATAAAAGACAAACTGGAATATGTAGAAACACTATAATATGTATTCAACTCAACTCTATCTGAGGCTCGGATCGTTGAACGTGTCGCCCTGCCGGATATCGCCGGTCTGGTAACCTTTGCGGAACCAGTAGGTCCGTTGGGCAGCCGTTCCGTGCGTGAATGAATCGGGGACGGTGTAACCCATCGCCTCCTTTTGCAGGGTATCATCGCCAACGGCGGTCGTGGCGCTGATGGCCGACTCCAGGTCTCCCGGCTCGAGTTGAATTATCCCCAGTTTACTGGCCTGATTGGCCCATAACCCGGCGAAAAAATCGGCCTGCAGTTCCATCTTGACCATCATCTTGTTGTATTCAGCTTCACTGACACGGCCCCGGTATTGGTTTACCTGATCGATAATGCCCAGCAGTTTCTGCACGTGATGCCCCACTTCATGAGCCGTGACGTAGGCCATCGCCATATCGCCCCTGGCACCGTAATCGCGTGTCAGCTGGTGAAAGAAGTTGAGATCGATATACACCTTTTCATCGCCGGGACAGTAAAAAGGCCCCACCTGAGCCGTTGCACCGCCACAGGCAGAGGTGGTCTGGTCGGTAAAATTCACAAGAACCGGGTTACGGTAACTCTCGCCCATCCGAGTCCTGAAAATTTCCGTCCACACATCGTTGGCGCTGTTAAAAACACCAAGCGTGAATACTTTCAGGTCTTCGTTCTCGTTCATGCGCGAAGGATCCACCACCTCTTCCGATGGTTGTCCGGGCACCACGCTGTTTACCATATCGATGGCCTGAAAAGGGTTCT
Source organism: Petrimonas sp. (assembly GCA_041848845.1). Taxonomy (GTDB): domain Bacteria; phylum Bacteroidota; class Bacteroidia; order Bacteroidales; family Dysgonomonadaceae; genus Petrimonas. Next base: position 4,317 of record JBGZJM010000111.1, read on the forward strand.
TCCCCAACATCAGGGCGATTATGGCAACAATGATCATCCCCACACCGCCGAATGCCGCTCCCCGCTTCACTCCCCTACCCCGACGGTCTTCGTAGTTGGATTCGCTATCGTTTCTGTTTATCCATTTCATACGATAATTCTTTTTACGTGCCGGTCTGCGCCGAACGTATTTTTGATTTTGATCATGCTTTTAATTCAAACACAAATCTACATATTTTGTTCGGGATAAGGCAACAAATTACAATTCCCCGATTTTTATCATTCCAAAAAATAAAACAAAAAAACGAGATTTCCATCCCGTTTTTTCTGTTGCATGCATATCAAAAGTCATTAATGATGCTCGTGCTCTTCGGCTCCGGAGGATATTATGATGTTCCTTGCCACGTAGTTGTCGTTCCCAGCCATATCGGTACAATGAACCATAAAATGGTACTCCCCTTCTTTGATGGGTTTTCCATTTATTTCCCGGGGAATAACAATGTGATGGTGGTGAATTTTGGCCGATTTCTTCCCTTTGACAGGTTCTTCTCCTTTTGCGATAAATTCTTTTTCTTCCCATGTCTTGTTAAATCCTCCATCATTCACGTTTGCCCCGCGCGCGACCGCATGGTGATGCCCGTCGAAGTTGGGATGAATGTTCACCTTGTAGCTGCCTAACGCCACATTATCCGTTAATTCCAGATCGAAGTGAATATCGGCTCCGGGCTTGATGCCTTCCTCTTCTTCAGGGGCAATTAATTTAATTACAGGCCTTTCGGCGTCAATAGACTTTTTTTCACACGATAAGAAAACAAAGGCGCTTATCGCCATAACTGTTGTAAAGAATACTTTTTTCATTGTTTGATTAATTTAAAAGGGTATTTTCAAAATAAACTGGATGTTTCGTCCCGGCTCGGGGATATTTAACTTCCGGTAATAACTCAAATGATTATAAAAAGGAGTGTCGAAAACATTCTGCACCTGGAAATCGGTAAAAAAGCGGAAATCACTTACTTTCCAGTTCATGCTGCAGAGCAAGTTGAACAACGACGTTCCCGGCGTTTTTTCCTCGTTGTTGGCAATACGGTCCTGAGCGAACACGGTTTGGTTCTCCAGGCTGGCCGAATACTGCATCAACAGCCCCTTCCCGTGATCGGAATAAACCAGAGCCAACAACATATCCACGGGTGGTGAGAAAGGCAGCGGATAACCGTTGTCGATATTCCGGTTGTAAACATATTCCCAATTGGCTGACAACAAAAGGTTCTCCGTAAAACGATAAGCCGCTTCCAACTCTCCTCCTGCCAGGAACACACGGGACTGGGTATACTCGTAAATCTGTCCGGCATGCGGCAAAACCGACCATTGCCCCGTGGGGTTCAGGTAAATATAATTGGGAAAATAGGACGCGAAATGATTGACGGAGAGGTTTAATCGCCGGTTCCTGAAGGAATAACCGAGGTCATATTGCCAACCGGTTTCGGGTTTCAGGCTGTTGTTTCCTTTCTCGTGACGGAAAGCCCCGTGATGCACCCCGTTGGACGCCAACTCATTGGCCGTGGGAAAACGGAAGCTTCGTCCAATATTTATCTTTAGAGAACTCAGGCGGTTCGGGTCATAGACCGCCCCCAGCGCCCCGGAGAACGAATGAAAATTCTTTTTTAAGGCATCGGCGCGCCAGGCGTAATAGCGGACATCACCAGCATCATATCCGCCAAGTCGCAGGAAATCGGCCAACGTGTCGTCGTAGAAACCGCGAATAT
>JBGZJM010000112.1:0-7941 GCA_041848845.1 Petrimonas sp.
GATCCAGAGTGTGGAAAAAAGCGGCGCCAGCAGCACCACAAATACCGCGTTGAACGATTGAAACCAGCTGGCAGGCATTGTCCATCCGAAAACACGGCGGTTGGTTTGTTCTTCGGCAAAATAGGTTAAAGAGATTCCCGCCTGTTCAAAAGCGGCCCAAAAGAAAATAACGAAAAACGCAATGATGTAGATTACCAGGATCCGTTGCCGTTCAATCCTTGTCAGTGTGGGATCGGAAATAACAAAGCCGGGAACAACAATACAGGCCGAATAGATAACCGCACCGATGATGTCTCCGCCGAACCCTTTCAGGAAAAGGAAAAACAAAAGGACTCCGCCGGCTACCCACAAGGATACCTGCCACATATTCAGCTTTTGGGCAGGCCTCGCACCTGACTCCCCCGCACTTCCACGCCCCGCTTTTTGGGCGGGAACAATTCCGATGGCCTCACCGTTGGGGTCTATCAGGTACCGGCTATTTCTGGCAACATAGAACACCAGGCTCAGCACCATGGTGATTGCAGCGGCGAGAAAACCCCACCTGAAATCGGCCGGATTGCCGGTGTCGCCCAGGTATCCGCACAGCAGAGGAGCCATAAAAGCACCCAGGTTCACCCCCATATAGAAAATGGTATAGGCCGAATCGAGCCTTTTGTCTCCGGGTTCATAGAGCCTGCCGACGATTGACGACAAGTTGGGCTTAAAGAATCCGTTACCGAAAACAAGGCCGCCCAATCCGCCGTACATCAACCATTTGGCCAACTCGGTGTTTTCGAAACGGAGGGCGCTGAAAAACATCAGGAACTGCCCCATCACCATCAGGAGTGCCCCCCAGAATATGGAGCGGCGCATTCCCAGGTACCGGTCCGCAACGTACCCGCCAATAAGCGGCGTCAGGTAAACCAGCCCGGTATAGTTTCCGTAGATGGCGGAGGCAAATTCTTTGTCGAGCATCAGCGCGTTGATAAGGTAGAGGGTGAAGATGGCACGCATTCCGTAGTAGCTGAAGCGTTCCGACATTCCGGTAATGAAAATAAAGTACAGCCCTTTCGGGTGAGAGGAGTGTGCAACAGACATAACGTTCTTTTCTTTGAAACCTCAAAATTACAACTTTTAGCCGAAACGTGACGTCCAACTACCATCTATTTCGTAACTTTGCATCCGAAAAGAACAAAACAATGGAAATTGCAGCATTGGTGTCGGGAGGCGTGGATAGCTCCGTCGTGGTCCATCAGTTGAAAGAGATGGGTTACGACCCCACCATTTTCTATATCAAGATCGGCATGGAGGATGAACAGGGCTATATCGATTGTCCCTCGGAAGAGGATATCGAGATCGTGACCTTTATCGCCAGGAAGTACGGTTGTCGCTTCGAGATTGTTTCGTTGCACGAAGAGTACTGGAACAGCGTGGTTCAATACACCATCGATTCGGTGAAGCGGGGATTGACGCCCAATCCGGACATGATGTGCAACAAACTGATCAAGTTCGGCACCTTCGAACAGAAGTGGGGGCATCATTTCGACAAGATTGCCACGGGACATTACGCCACAACCACCGAATCGGAAGGCCTCACATGGCTTTCCACCGCCAAGGATCGCGTAAAAGACCAAACTTATTTTTTAGGACAGGTGAGTTACGTGCAAGTTGCAAAACTGATGTTTCCTATCGGGAACCTGTTGAAACCGGAAGTCAGGAAAATAGCCGCGGACAACAAGCTCCCCTCGGCCCAACGAAAAGACAGCCAGGGGATCTGCTTCCTCGGCAAAGTCAACTACAACCGTTTTATCGAACGCTACCTCGGCAAAAAGGAGGGCCTGATCGTGGAGTTGGAAACGGGAAACATCATCGGCAGGCACCAGGGATTCTGGTTCCATACCATCGGCCAGCGAAAAGGCCTCGGCTTAAGCGGCGGACCGTGGTTTGTGATAAAAAAAGACGTGAACCGCAACATCGTTTACGTATCCAAGGGATACGACACTCGGCATCAGTATGGGGATGTGGTCAATCTTCAGGGATTCTCGTTCATCACCAAGGATATCTGGGGCGATTTCGACGGAGAAAAAGAAGTTACGTTCAAAATCCGCCACACACCGGAATTTACCCAAGGGCGCATTTCTAAAACCGGTGATCTGTACACCATCTCCTCCGGCTCGCCTATCCAGGGTATCGCCGCCGGCCAGTTCGGAGTGGTGTACGACACGGAAAGTCACCTGTGCCTGGGAAGCGGAATGATAATATAATGGAAGTGATGGAAAACATCCGGTTTGTAGATATTATCGAATTTCTCGGAACGTTCGCCTTCGCCATCAGCGGGGTGCGGATGGCATCGACCCGGAAATTCGATCTGTTCGGCGCATTCACCATCGGATTTGTCACAGCCATCGGAGGCGGAACGCTCCGCGATTTATTCATCGGCGTAACCCCTTTCTGGATGCTGAACCCGGTCTATCTTTGGGCAACGTTGCTGGCCCTGCTGTTTGTCATGTTGTTCAAAAACAAGGTGGTCAGGCTTCAATACACTTTCTTTCTTTTCGACAGCATCGGTTTGGGGCTGTTTGTGGTGGCGGGAACCGAAAAAACGCTGGCAATGGGTTTTGCGCCCTGGGTGGCAGTGATCATGGGGACGATTACCGGCTCTTTCGGCGGGATGCTTCGCGACATCCTGATCACCCAGATCCCGCTTATCTTCAGAAAAGAGATTTATGCCCTGGCATGTGTTGCGGGAGCCATCTTCTTCACAATGGGATACGCCCTCGGTCTGAACATAGTAATTAACGAGGCGGCAACGGCATCCATCGTAATTCTCACCCGGATACTGGCCGTGAAATTCCATTGGCACCTGCCGGTCTTAAAAGGAGAAAAAAACAAATTATAAACGGGCCACGACATGAAAAGACTCATCGGTTTATCCGTCCTGCTTTCAGCCTTGTTCCCGTCGAAGTCATTCGCACAGTACGAAGGTACCGTGGGGTTGGGAATCCACGTGCGGTTTGCTCCCTCTTTCACCTGTTATATACCGTCAAAGGGGAACAGTATGTGGGAAGCCGATGCCGACGCGCACTACATCGTTCCCTTGTCGTGGCTGTTCTCCTTTTACCCCGTGGCCGGACTGAATTATTCCAACCGGAAGTTCGACGCGTCCAAAGCAAGCGATACCGGGTTGCAGGACTGGACAAAGCACCGGATTGGCGCTAACCCGGGACTGGGGCTCCAGTATGACTTCGGATACAAGAAGAGGGTCAGTATCGAATACAAATACCGGTTTATCAAAGACTTTTCACAATCGTTTTTCACGGCCGGAATCGGGTTTTGGATATGACGGGTCAGCCTAATGGACTAAAAATCTGAGAGAAAGATGAAAGATTTTATAACGAGCGAGATAAAAAACGAAAACGCAGTCTTAGTAGGGCTTATCACGCCCGAACAAAGCGAGGAGAAAGTAAACGAGTACCTGGACGAGCTGGCTTTCCTGGCCGAAACGGCCGGGCTTGTTCCCGGCAAACGCTACGTTCAGCGGTTGGATATGCCTAACGCGGTCACTTTCGTGGGTACGGGGAAACTGCGGGAAATATCGGAGTATGTGCTGGATGAAGACAACCGGGTGGGCGTGGTTATTTTCGACGATGAACTGTCGGCAAAACAGATCCGGAACATTGAAAAAGAGCTGAAGCTCAGGATACTCGACCGGACAAGCCTTATCCTCGACATCTTCGCCATGCGTGCACAGACGTCGCATGCGAAAGCGCAGGTAGAACTGGCACAATACCAGTACCTGCTTCCCCGTTTAACAAGAATGTGGACTCACCTGGAGCGTCAGCGCGGCGGGGGCGGAGTCATCATGCGCGGTCCCGGGGAAACCCAGTTGGAAACCGACCGGCGAATTATTCTCGATCGCATTGCACGCCTTAAAAACGAACTCAAGGAGATAGACAAACAGAAGACCGTGCAGCGAAAAAACAGGGGGAAGCTCGTGCGCGCAGCTCTTGTCGGCTACACCAATGTAGGCAAATCCACGCTGATGAACCTGTTGAGCAAATCGGAAGTGTTTGCCGAAAACAAACTGTTTGCCACGCTCGACACTACCGTACGGAAAATCACCATCGAAAACCTGCCTCTCCTGCTGACGGACACGGTAGGATTTATCCGCAAATTGCCCACAAACCTCATCGAGTCCTTTAAATCCACCCTCGACGAAGTGCGCGAAGCCGATATTCTCGTCCACGTGGTGGATATTTCACACCCTGCATTTGAAGAACAGATCGACGTGGTAGAAAAAACTCTTTACGAAATTGACAAAACCAAGAAGCCGACGATTTTGGTTTTCAACAAAATAGACGCTTTCTCGCACGTTGAAAAAGAGGAAGACGACCTGACTCCCAAAACCCGGCAAAACACATCGCTCGAAGAGTTGAAACAGTCGTGGATGAGCAAACTCAACGAGAACGCCGTTTTTATTTCGGCAAAAGAAAAAAACAACCTCGAAGAGCTCAAGTCACTCATCTATGAAAAAGCCAGGGAAATTCACATACAACGCTTCCCGTACAACGATTTCCTGTACCAGACTTATGATGAAGAAACGGAGATGTAAACCGCAATAGCTTCTCTCCTTCGGGATGCGGAAGAACAGGAACGGAAACAACATGCAGGTAAAAAACAAACTTCTATCTAACTCTATTTCAGGGTTATCGGATCAAATATTTTTAAAATACACTTTTTTGTCGAATTTTAGCAGAAATTCAATAAAAAAGTGTATTTTTGTTATGTTTATTTTTTTCCTCTTTTTACCAACTCCTGTTCTCTATGAGAAAAATAAAGATAAATAACGTTGAACCGCCGTGGAACGGATTGTTTTTTTCAAACCGGAGAAAAACAACCGTTGCGGGTTTTCTTGTATTCGTTAAAATTCTGTTTCTTTTCTTATCCCCTGGCTTTATTCTTTCATGTCAGCGCAATAAACATGCGCCTATATATTCCGCAGCCGATAGAAAACTTACGGATAGTACGGTATGTGCAAACCGGTCTGTGGATTCGCTGGAAGTACTGCTGGACCATTTTGTCGAGGATAAAGATAAATTGGGCATCATGATCGCACAACGGGAACTGGGAAAGCTTTACCGCGACAACAACCGTTTTGACGATGCCATAACAGCCAGTCTCAACGGGCTTAAGGCAGCCCGGGAACTGGAAGACACGCTCGAAATAATTCAAGCCTTAAACAACGTCGGGACAAGTTTTCGCCGGATTGGCGCACTTGATGAAGCGTCCTCGTACCACTACGAAGCGTTGGAATACTGCGAAGCTTACAGCGACAAAACATCTGCCGAAGCCATTAAAAACAGGGACACCACACTCAATGGAATAGGCAACGTTCAGCTTACGCTTGGCAATAACGAAACGGCAGAAAGGGTCTTCAGGGAAGCGTTGATGGGCGAACAAAAATTAAACAATCCCTTGGGGCAAGCCATTAACTATGCAAATATCGGCTCCATTTTCGAATCCAAGGGCATGACAGACTCGGCATGGCATTACTACAGCCAGTCGATGAAATACAACCGCATAGCCAAATCCGACTTAGGGATTTCCCTTTGCCACAACCACTTCGGTCGCCTTTACGAGAAGGAGAAAAAGTGGGACAAAGCCCTGGTCGAGTATCGGTCGGCCTATGATATCATGAAGCACAACACCGATAAATGGCACTGGCTGGAATCGTGTTTAGCCCTTGCCCGCACCTATTTTTTTACGGGAGACATATCCAACGCGAACCGGTATTTGGCCGAAGCCCGCAAAACCGCTACCGACATTAAATCCCTGGAACACCTCACCGAAGTGTACAAACTCAATTACCGGATATTCGAAAAGCAAGGGGATTTTCGCGAGGCGCTGCGCAACTACCAACTGTTTCACTTATATGCCGACAGCCTTCTGAATACAGAAAATTACATCCACCTGCAGAATATAATCGTAAAATACGAAAGAAAGAAACACGATCTCAACATTGCGACCGTCAGCGAAAATTTCGAAAGGAAACGACGGTTTACCCAGTCGCTTATCTATTCCGCCGCGGGATTAATAGCCATAACCCTGGTGGCATTGCTGGCCTTGTTGTACGCCTTGAAAATGCGTACGCAAAGTCAACGGATGTTGCAAAAAACGGAAAAAATACGCACCAATTTCTTTACGAACATCACACACGAATTCCGTACTCCCCTCACGGTTATTTTAGGGTTGGGAGAGCAACTCGAATCGGGACAACTCAAAAAAGACAAGGAGATTATGGCGGCAGGATCCGTAATTATGCGACAAGGCAACAGCTTCCTGGAACTTATAAACCAGCTGCTCGATATTTCGCGGGTTCAATCCTCCATCGGAAAAGCCGATTGGCGTACCGGCAATGTCGTCATTCTTTTACAAATGCTTGTGGAATCCTTTGAAATGCAGGCAAGGAACCAAAATATCGACTTACGCTTCGTAACTGCAGAAACTGAAGTGACCATGGATTTTGTCCCCCATTATGTGAAGAAAATGATGAGCAACCTCATTGCCAACGCTTTGAAATATACCCCTGACGGGGGAAAAGTGTATGTCTCGTCAGGACGGAAAAACAACAAGATAGAAATCCGTGTGGTCGACACCGGATGCGGAATTCATCCGGAGGATTTACCCCACATTTTCAAGCCTTTTTTCCAGGGAGAGAACAGCCGTATGCCCGCAAGCTCGGGTGTAGGTTTGTCACTCGTCCACCAAATCGTGAAAGCAATGAACGGGGACATCACTGTGGTAAGCGCCCTGGATAAAGGCTCGGCATTCACCTTGATCCTGCCTTTACGCCACGGAACCGAAAAATGGGCAACCTGGATTCCCCCTGAAATAACGACCGCATGCAGAAGACAGAGAAACACTCCTCAACCCGTTGAGACACCGGCACCGTCCTGCTGTGAAGACAACAGCAAAGAAACGGTGCTTATCGCAGAAGACAATTCCGACGTATTGTTTTACATCGGAAGCCAGTTCGGCAAAAAATACAACCTCCTCTTTGCCAAAGACGGGGAGGAAGCATTTGAAAAAGCGGAAAATTTCATCCCCGACCTGATTATTACCGATATAAGAATGCCCGGGATGGACGGATACGAACTCTGCCGGCAAATTCGCGCATCGGAATTGACAAACCATATTCCCGTCATTATCTTAACGGCAAAAGGCAACGAAGAAGACCGGATTAAAGGCATTGAAGCGGGAGCGGAAGCCTATCTCACCAAACCATTCAATTCGGAGGAGCTGAACGTTTTGACCGCCAAGTTGCTCGAAATACGAAAAGTTTTGAGGGAAAAATATTCCCGGGCATTAAACGAAGGAACGGAGGCCAACATCCAGCTAACAACCGCCGAGCAAAATTTCCTCACCCGACTTACCGACCTGGTCTATGCTCAAATGATAAAAGGCGAAATCGATATCGAGAATCTGGCCTCCGACATGGCCATGAGCCGTTCTCAACTAAACCGGAAGACAATAGCGGTCACCGGCTACAATATTTCCAACTATATCCTCCAGGTTCGCATGTCAAAAGCCAAACGATTGCTTGATGCCGACATTTCAACCCCAATCGGAGAAATAGCACTCGAGTGCGGATTTACCGATATGGGTTATTTTTCCCGGACATTCAAGAACCTCTTCCGGATGACTCCCTCACAATACCGAAAACGCGTGCGATAGAAGCCTTCCCGGATAAACGGCGTAATCTTCGCCAAAAACAAAATTACCCCGTAACCTTACTCTTTAAAAACACCTGATTGGAACATTTTTAACTTATCTTTGTCTTTCTGCATTTGATTTTCTACCAGACACATTATCAGGTTGATATTAATATAAAAAAGCGAATATTGTCAAATTACGGAAAAATATTTGCTTAAAAAAGTCAAATTTTTGCCCAGAAATTCCTAA
>JBGZJM010000113.1:0-11552 GCA_041848845.1 Petrimonas sp.
CGGGAGACATTACGCAAATCGATTTGCCGACGTCCCAGCAATCGGGACTGATTCATTCAATGAGTCTGCTGAAAGGTATCAAAGGAATATCCACCGTAGAGTTCAATAAAAAAGATATCGTCCGCCACAAACTCGTACAGCGGATTGTGGAGGCTTACGAGAAGGAAGCGCCGGACAATCTGCCCGATAAAGAAAAAAATAAATAATACATCCGAAATCGAAAATCAACTGATTATGCTCAACGCCCTTACAAGAACCAACTACAATTTTCCCGGGCAGACTCACGTCTACCACGGAAAAGTACGCGATGTGTACAGCATCGGCGAAGATACACTGGTAATGATTGCCACCGACCGGATCTCGGCATTCGACGTTATATTGCCCGAAGGAATTCCCTACAAGGGACAGGTACTCAATCAGATTGCATCTAAATTTCTCGATGCCACCGCCGATATCGTCCCCAACTGGAAACTGGCGTCGCCCGATCCGATGGTTACCGTCGGCATGCGATGCGAACCGTTCAAAGTGGAAATGGTTATCCGCGGATACATCACCGGAAGCGCGTGGCGCGAATACAAAAGAGGGGCGCGTACGCTGTGCGGATTGACCCTGCCCGAAGGCATGCGCGAAAACCAAAAGTTCCCGCAACCCATCATCACACCTACCACCAAAGCCGACGAGGGACACGACGAAAACATCTCGCGAGAGGAAATCATCGCCCGCGGATTGGTCTCCGAACAAGATTACGAACAACTCGAAAAATACACCTACGAGCTCTTCCGCAGAGGCACCGAGATGGCCGCCGAGAAAGGACTGATTCTGGTGGACACCAAATACGAATTCGGTAAAAAGAACGGTAAAATCTACCTGATCGACGAGATCCACACGCCCGACTCCTCCCGCTACTTCTACAGCGAAGGCTACGAGGAACGGTTCGAAAAAGGGGAAGAGCAAAAGCAACTCTCCAAGGAGTTCGTCAGGAAATGGCTGATGGATAACGGATTTCAAGGCCAGGAAGGACAAGAAGTTCCCGAAATGACTGCTGCATACTGCAACAGTGTATCGGACAGGTACATCGAATTGTTCGAAAAAATCACCGGCGAAAAATTCGAGAAAGCCGATGCCAGGAACCTGGAGGCACGAATTGAACGGAACGTTCTGGCTTTTTTCGAAAAATAAAAATAAAATGACCTACGACGTAGAAAAAGTTCATCCTTACGAAACCGGCACTTCCAAAAAGGAACAAGTGGAGGCGATGTTCAACAAAATTGCGCCTAACTACGATAAGCTTAACGGCCTCCTTTCGCTGGGAATAGACGATTACTGGCGCAGGGAATCCATAAAGGCGTTAAAACCGTACCGGCCCGAATATATTCTCGACATCGCCACCGGAACGGGTGATTTTGCCATTCTGGCGCAAAAAATCCTTCACCCCAGGCGCATTATAGGCATTGACATTTCCGAAGGAATGATGGCGGTAGGCAAAGACAAAGTAAAACGAAAAGGTCTGGAGCGCATCGTTACGTTTGAACGGCAGGATTCTTCCGCACTTTCTTTTCCCGATCAATCATTTGATGCTGTCACAGCTGCTTTTGGCATCCGGAATTTTGAAAGCATCGATAAGAGTTTCGGAGAAGTGCTGCGTGTGCTCAAACCCGGAGGAGTGTTCCTTTTTATAGAACTGACCACCCCCGAAGCGACACCCATGAAAGAGCTCTATGCGCTATACACGAAATACATGATGCCCGTCTTGTCGAACACCATGGCGACCGAGCAACGGGCCTACGAATATTTGCCCGAATCCATCGCCGCCTTCCCGCAAGGCAGGGAAATGATGCTGATCCTGAAAAAAAACGGATTCCGGGACATCCGGCTGAGACGGTTTACCCTGGGGATTGCAACGTTATACATGGCAGAGAAATAAAGGATGCACACTTACGGATTAATCGGATTCCCTCTAAAACACTCCTTTTCTTCGAAGTTTTTCACCGAAAAGTTTGCGCGGGAAGGTATGCAGGCTGAATACCTGAATTTCGAAATTGAAGATATTCTTCAACTGCGCGAAGTGATTCTTTTCAATCAACACCTGCGCGGGTTGAACGTAACCATTCCCTACAAGGAACAGGTTATCCCTTTTCTGGACGAGATCACTCCCGAGGCCCAACGTATCGGTGCCGTAAACACGATAAGAATCGAGCGTGAACCCGGGAACATGTATTTTTATCACCTTACCGGACACAATACCGATTACGTGGGATTCAAAAAATCAATTGAACCGCTTATTCGCCCCGAACTTCATAAAAAAGCATTGATCCTGGGAACAGGGGGCGCGTCGAAAGCCGTTCGCCGGGTATTCGAAGAGATGAACATCCTCTGGAAGTATGTCTCCCGGACAGGTGCGGACGACAGGCTTACCTACAGCGAAATAGACGAAGCGGTCTTACACGAACACCGGATTGTTGTAAATTGTTCTCCCATAGGCACTTTCCCCAACAATGAGGAATGTCCCGATATTCCTTACCGGTTTCTCACACACGAGCATCTGCTCTACGATTTGATTTACAACCCGTCGGAAACCTTGTTTTTGAAAAAAGGAAAGGCGCAAGGCGCAACGGTTAAAAACGGGGCCGAAATGCTGGAATTACAAGCGTTGGCAGCCTGGGAAATCTGGAGAAAACCGTAAAAAGACTCACCGCTTCGGAATCAAAGCGGTGAGGGTTGAATGATAGTGTAGGGTTGTTTGATGGATTGCTTTATAAAACTTCTTCGGTCCGTGTTTCTTGTTCAACGTCTTTAACGGGCTCTTCCCAAGTGGTTTCCACACCTTCATTATCGAGATAGATTTTCTTTTGGGACTGATCTTCCTTGTTGGTTGCTTCCACTTTCGTGATTTGTTTTTCCGCGTTGTACTTGATCACGTCAATATCGTAAGTCTCTTTTAAAACATTGATGGCCGCCTGTCCTTTTTCGTTCAACTCTTCGAACTTGACTTCCACAAATCCGTCATCACCTTTTATTTGAGCGGTCGAATAAAATCCTTCTGCGGAAGGGCTTTCTTCTTGCTGTTTCAGCGTTTCTCCCGCAACTTCTTCCTTTTTAGCCTCTTCCATAACCACTTCCTTACCTTCCGCATCAAAATAAAACGTTTTCTGGGATTGATCCTCCTTCTTGGTGGTTTCCACTTTTGTAAGTTGCTTTTCAGCATTGTACTTCAATGCGTTAAGATCGTAATCTTGCACAAGGGCTCTTACGGCCGCCTGTACTTTTTCGTTCAACTCTTCGAATTTAACATTTACAAAACCGTCATCGTCAAGGGTAACTTCTATGATGGGTTTTTCGTTTGTTGCATTTACGGAGTTTGCTGCCTGAACTGCGGTTAATGCAAAAATACCTGATGCAGCAAGAACGATGGATAAAATAACTTTTTTCATAATGATTAATTTTAGAAATTTTCAATTAAGTTCTTTTCTTGTTTCATTAAACGTACACAAAAAGAATAATCAAATACCGTACAAAAAAAATTTCATCAGCATGCACCGTGAGCATATTCATTTAAGAAACAACGCATTATATCGGAAATACTGCAAAAAACACCGTACCTTTAAAACTGTAGACCGGGTGTGGAAATGTGGATATTTTCCACGTTTCACGGACGAAATTCCACACACAGTCCGGATGCGCATAACAAAAAAAGGAGACGAAGCGAACAGAAGATCCGGGCAACAGCGCAACGAAACAAAAAATATTGTGTATTTTTGAGCGGAAAAACAGATAACGCCAATGGGATCGGGTAATTCTTTGGAGCATCGGATAGGAGTGAAAATGAGTTTACTGTTTCTCATTATCATTCTTTACGTTACCGGAATATTTATTTACTCCTTCAACCTGAAAAAGTATGTAGATACTCAAAAAGAGGAAATTTCCGGTGCTTACGAGGTTTTAACCCAAAGCAACCGGTTGGTTCTTTCTGTTCAGGAAGCCCAGGAGGCATTGAACGCTTATTTGATAAATCCGCAACAAAAGATTCAGCTTAAATACGATTCCATCTCGGCAATCGTTTCTCTTCAGATAGAAGGATTAAAACAACTGGCCTCACAGAGGCACCAAGACATCTACCTGGAAAGCATGGATTCGCTTTTACACGAAAAAAACAAGATTGTCACTCAGCTTATCGTCCAGTTCCGTTCTCGAAGCCCAATAAGTGAACTCGATAAAAAAATTGAAACGTACGACCAGCTCATTCAGGATTCTGTGGTGGTTACGACAAACCAAGACACCACCATCGTTGTAAAGGATAAAAAAGGATTCTGGACCCGTTTAAAAAATTTAGTCAATCCCAACCGGGCCCCCGATACCATCGTCAGCATTGCCCGGGTGGAACAGGAAACCCGGCTCACCTCCAGGATAGACACCGCGGTATACACGGACTTGAAAAACATCTCTCAGGTTGCCTCAAAAACCTATTCAACGCAACTGTCGGGCATCGAGAAGCAGGTAAGGGAGCTCATCCTCGCCGAACAAAACATCTCCCTGCAAATATCCCAGCTGTTGACCAGGTTCTACAACGAGACAACACGCGTCACACGGGAAGGAATCCGGAGCAGTGAGCTGCTCACACGCAAGATCTTCGCGTTTGCGGTCGTTGTGGGCGCCCTGTCGTTGGTGTTGATCCTCATTATCCTTTTCCTCATCGCCGACGACCTGAAAAAAGGGCAGAGGGCCCGGCTCGACCTGGCCAGGGAGAAGCAGCTTACCGAATTGTTGATGGAAAGCCGCCACAAGTTACTCCTCTCTGTCTCGCACGATATCAAGACGCCGCTCAGCTCCATGATGGGGTATATGGAGATGTGGCAGGGAGAAAAGATTCCGGAAGGCATAAAAAAGCAATTGTTATCGGCTCAAAATTCGGGAAAACACATTTTGAGCATGCTCTCCAACTTACTCGAATTTTCCCGGTTGGAACGAAACGCGGGAGAATTACACAGCAGCCGGTTCAATTTAACAGAGCTGGTGGGCGAAATTATTCAGATGTTCAGGCCGCTGACTGAAGGGAAAGAACTGGATATCGAATTCGAGAGCCTTGTTGAATCGCCCTTCTACGTTGAAACCGACCACACGGTTCTCAGGCAAATATTGATAAACGTCATATCCAACGCGGTAAAATATACCGTCAAGGGAAGTATCGACGTCCGGTTAAGTTACGAGGACAACCTGACTTTCACCATCAGTGACACCGGGATCGGTATGCACGAAAGCGATCTTCGGGAAATATTCAAACCTTTTTCCCGTGTAAAAAATCCGCTAAAAGCGGAGGGGAGCGGTTTTGGCTTGTACGTAACACAAGGGCTTGTCCATTCGCTGAAAGGTGAAATAAGCGTCCTGTCGAAAAAAGATGAAGGTACCCGCGTTACCATAACACTGCCCCTGCATCCCGCAGAAAAAGAGCCGGATGAACGTAAAAACGACGTTCAGGAGCGCATCTCTGTCTACAGCAAAATACTCGTTTTTGAAGACGATATAACCTTGGGAAACCTGATAAAAGAATTTCTTCTGCAACGGGGATTCAAGGTGAAAATCTGCAACAACACCCGCGACGTGGACGGTTTTATACATCACGTATCCCTGTTTGACATTGTTTTTACGGACATGCAGATGCCGGGCATTACCGGAAACGAGATTTTGCTCAAAATCCGTAAAATCAATTCCGACATTCCCGTCTGGCTGATGAGCGCCTACGACGACTACAACACAGAAAAGGCCGTTTCGGAAGGATTCAGCGGATTTATGGCAAAGCCCCTCCGGATGGGGAAGTTTATCGACATCCTCTCGGAAGAAAAGCAGGTCAATGTAAATTATCCTTCCTCGCTTGGAGAAAAATTTCCGCAACTGGTTTCGTTATTCGGAGATGACGCCGAAGCCATCAAAAGAATCCTATCAACCTTTGTTTCAACTGTCTATAAGGATACTGATCACCTGAAAGAGTTGATTAGAACATCCGACTTTCAGGGAGCTCAACAATTGTGTCACAAGATCCATCCTTTTATATGCCAGATTGATGCCCGCCATTTGTGTGAGGTCCTGATAAAAATGGACTCACTCAGGGGAGAGGAAGAGACAGCCTATACTTCCTGGAAAGAAGATTTGTCGTTAAGCATCCGGCAAATAAGGGCGTTCGCCGATGACATTGAAAAGGAATATTTGCTATAAACCGTACTTGCGGATCTTGTTGTACAGCGTTTTCCGGTCTATCCGCAACAGGATAGCTGCCCGGGATTTATTCCCTTTGGTTTTTTCCAGGGCCCGCATTATCTTTTCTTTTTCTTCTTCGGGCGGGACGTTCAAGGAAACATCCGCCTCCTTATTCGCTTCAACGCTCTTTTCCGACAAGAACGGCAGACTCTCCAACGTAATCGTATCGCCGGGAGAAAAAAGCACGGCACGGCGAATCACATTTCGCAGCTCCCTGAGGTTACCGGGCCAGGAATAGGTTTCCAGCCTGGAAAAGACCTTGGCCGAAATGAACCGCACTTTTTTATCCAGTTCGGCATTTGCTTCGGCAACAAAATGTTCGGCATACAACGGAATATCGTCTTTGCAGTTCCTCAATGGCGGAACCTCAATCATAAACTCATTGAGCCGATGAAACAGATCCTCTCTAAAACTGCCCAGGGCAATCGCTTTCTCGAGATTCTCATTGGTAGCCGTAACAATTCGCACATCCACCTCCAGGTCGGTAGTCGCCCCCACCGGCCGGATCTTTTTTTCCTGCAAGGCCCTGAGAAGCTGCATCTGGACACCGTACGGCAAGTTTCCCACTTCATCGAGGAACAACGTGCCGCCGTTCGCTTCCGCGAAAAAACCCACTTTATCCTCGATGGCGGAGGTAAAAGAGCCTTTTTTGTGTCCGAAGAGTTCACTTGGCGCCAGTTCAATGGACAAACCGCCACAATCTACTGCGATAAACGGGCCATGGGCGCGCGGGCTCCGTTCGTGAATCATTCTTGCCGCATGTTCCTTTCCCGTACCGCTTTCGCCAATAATCATCACGGCCATGGAAGTGGGTGCAACGGTGTTTATGAAAGAGTACATACGGGTGGACAGCGGACTGCATCCCTTTACCGTACTTCTTCGCTGCTCTTCCTTCTTTTTTTCCTGTGAATGTATCTTTTGAACGTTTTCCGTTTTCTTCCTGTCCTCGAAAGCCGCCTCTATTTTCCCTGCGAGAACCGACGGATTAATGGGTTTTTCCAGGAAGTCGAAAGCTCCCAGCTTTATGGCTGAAACCGCCGTCTGTATTTCACCATATCCGGTCATTATGATAACCGGTATCGACGGATACCTTTCGTGCATCCAGGAAAGGAGCATTATCCCGTCACCGTCGGGCAAGCGCAAATCCGACAAGACAATATCGTACGACGAATCGGAAAGCGATTCTTGGGCCGACAGCATTCCCGTACACCATTTTGTGGAGAATCCATTCTTCTCAAACCACTTTTGAAGCATCGCGCCAAAAGAGATGTCGTCCTCGACTATTAATATTTTTCCGTTCACTTGAGCAATAATTGACCTCGTAAAGATAGTTTTTTTATTTTTCATTTGCTCCACACCGGCAGACGCATTTATGAAACCTAACATTTAACAGAATAAGATTAAGTTTTTTTTAGAAAGAGGGGGCCCGTTCCCACAAGAATTGACTATATTTGAAAATCAAAAAAAAGAGAAGTTTCATGAATCCTATAATCCAGAGAGAATGGAGTCAAAGGCTATCCCGGCTCCAACAAACTATCCGGGAATTACAGGCTGACGCATGCCTGATTTCCACGTCGGTAAACCAATTTTACCTGCTTGGTTTTGTTTTCGACGGTTACGTTTATGTCCAGCCCGACGGGGATCCTATTTTATTTGTAAAACGTCCCAACAGTATCGAAGGCGACAATGTCACCCACATCCGGAAACCGGAACAGATTCCCGATCTTCTGCGGCGAAGAAAAATGCCGTTGCCCGGAAGGCTAATGGTGGAAAACGATGTATTGCCGTTTTCCACCGTTTCACGGCTCCAGGCGGCCCTTGAAATGCCCGAACTGATGAATGCCTCGGGAGAGATGCGCCGCATCCGCAGTGTAAAATCGGAATACGAGGTCGGACAGATGCGCGAATGCGCCGGCATTCACGCCCGGGTTTACCGGCAAATCCCGCATATTTACCGTAGAGGCATGACGGATATCGAATTTCAGATCGAAATGGAAAGAGAAATGCGTTTGGCGGGTTCGGAAGGTATTTTCCGGACTTTCGGGGAGAACATGGATATTTTCATGGGTAACATCCTTGCCGGCGACAATGCGCAAACCGCTTCCCCGTTTGATTTCGCTCTTGGCGGACAGGGATTGTCCCCGTTGCTGCCGATCGGTGCCAACGGAACGAAACTGGTTCCCGGCATCACCTTGATGGTGGATATGGCCGGCAATTACCGCCCGTGGATGAGCGACATGACCCGGACATTCGCTATCGGGACGGTTCCCGAAATCGCACACAAAGCCCACCGGGTTTCCATCGATATTTGCAGCGCCATTGCCACAACGGGGCGGTCGGGTACAGCTTGTGCCGACATTTACTTCCTGGCGGAAAAGATGGTGAAGGAAAACGGCCTTGCCGGTTATTTCATGGGAACAGCGCAGCAGGCCAAATTCGTGGGGCACGGAGTAGGACTGGAGATTAATGAACCGCCCGTGCTGGCACCCCGCTCGAAGGAAATCCTGGAAGCAGGCATGACCGTTGCCGTGGAGCCAAAATTCGTACTGCCCGGCATCGGCGCCGTGGGAATAGAAAACACCTACCTTGTAACCGATAACGGATTGGAAAAAATCACGGTTTGCGAGGAAGGGCTGATGGCATTGTAGCTTAACCTTGAGGCATGCTTATCTCGCCGCCCGGATAAAAACATCCGGGCGCTCAGGTGCAGAAACTCAACCGTTTCTTTTGCTCAGCGATGGCTTCTTTAAATGTATTGGGTCATGCCATTGTTATCAATTTTTCAACAGTTTCCGCGTATGGATTTTTCCGTCTTTTATCACGCGGATGAAGTACATGCCGCGGGGCAGGTCGGATACCGGCAGAGTATAGGAGGGAAGGTCGGTCTTGTAAGTTCTTATGAGTGCTAATCCGCTCCAAAGCTGAATTTCGTACATCCCCGACGAGGCGGTTTTGTCTGCCTCAAGTTTAGCCGTTTTATCAGTTGCTCCCTCTTGCAACCGAACGGTCACCATGTCGGTGGCGGGGTTGGGAGAGAGGGTGAAAGCGCTGCCCCGCGGCATAAATTCAAATTCTACGGTTGAAGCGCCACTTGCCCCACTTGCCCCACAGCCATTTCGCGCGACACATCTTATGCGGAGTATTTCCCCCATTCCCGGGGAACCGGGCCCCGTGGTAAACGAAACATATTCATCCGGCGAGATAATATAACTGCTTTGAACACCATCCTTCAAGAAATAGGCGTCTCCTATTATTGTCCACGTATATGTATCGGCTTCACTGGAAGAACCCCCTATCGTATAGGTCGTGTTTGGATACAAGGTGGTACTGTAGTTATAAGAAATATTGGGAGCCGGCGGCAGGTTCTCTATCGTGTAGGTGGCCTGATCGCAAACGGTAGAGGGGCCGGAGATGCGGGGGTTTACGACAAAAGTAATATTGTTCCCCACTTCGGTAATGAATTGAATATCTTTCCCCGTACTTGCTCCTGACCATGAAGATAAACGTGGTGTTGTCGTGAAGGTTAAAGACCTGATATTGGATGTTCCCGGAAAAGGACATCCTCCACTATTGATATTTCCATAGGAATTTGGAGTATTTGTCGGATTTTGCGTCGCGGAAGCACATATCGGATATATTTTTTGTGGGTGTGCAATATTGTTATCTTGCGAATCGGGACTAATTTGGCTATGGATATGATAAACCCCATCATAGGAAACACCGGATACTGTCCATTTATGCGGCCAAATCGTTTCAGCACCTCCACCGGCAGCCTCCGCATAGCCTGCATAAATCACGTGAACACCATCTACCGTGCCGTCATTATCGTTGTCAAAGTCGGCATAGTTCACGTCCGGATCTGCTTTTAGCAAAGCCTCTTTTATTAAATCTTGAGGGCGTATGTCTCTTATTCTACGTCCGCTGGCATTATAAATATTTTCTCCATAGCAGGCCATATTATGGTCTGCCGTATATGGTCCTACAACGGTAATGTTAAGATTTAGTTGATTGTATGAGTTTTCGAGATAATAATCCCTAACGCTGCCGATGGCGGTAGCTGCATTATAACCGGATTGATTCATAAAATTGTTAAACTCGCCTTGTGTTTTAACGAAAGGTCTGTCCGGGAAACCAATTAAAATACACAATGCCCTTTTGGTTCCGGTTGCATTTCTTGCAGTTTGACCGGAGCGTGTTTGTAGATTCATTCGAGTATTGTCTTGAGCGCATTGTGTTAATTTTTGCAGAGTTGCACTTTTTGATATGGACTTTATAAACTGATTTTCTTGCGAAGTAGGCAAAAAATTCATCTCCATGCAACAAGACAGTTATGGAAGTTCCATCCGATTGTGCCATTCTTATTGGATACGGACAGGCTGGAACCGCCTTTACCCCTATATATGCAGCTACCAATAAAAGTTGTATTATACATATTATTATTTTATTTTTCATGTTTTTATAATTTAAAATTCATAAGTAACAAGATTATTAGATATAGCAACAAATTCCTTATCAGCATAAAATTCATTGAATCTCGGTGAAGGCGGCGATGCACTGTACCAACCAAACAGCGTTTCTCCGCTACAGTCAGTAAATGTGAAACTTGCGAACCCCTTCTCATCCGTATGAAAACTAATTTTAAAATAATTTTCTTCCGAATTTATGTTTTTGTAAAGCGATATGCTCTTATGAATATTGGGCAATTTTTGCATATTCGCTAACCGCTCCATATTTTTCAACGGATCATGCACACCACAAGCCGAGATTTCGAGATTTTCATAAATATCAAACTTATGCTCTTTCTCGCACCCCGTTCCGCCCAACAGCAGAAGCAGGGAAATGGCGGTAAATAAAATTGTTTTTGTAGTATAAATTCGGTTTATATATTCTCTTTCCGTCCGCAAAACGGGTTTGCCGGCGGCATCAGCAGCAAGGTGGAATATCGGGATTCATCGCAGTATTGGTTTTCAGCATTAAATTACGCCTAAAGATATAAAAAAACAAGAATATAAAGGAACGACAACTTGCCTTTTTCCCCCAGGCAAAACAAGGGCTTTTCATTTATAAGATGAAAAAAAACGAAAAACGCTGCGCGGGAATTGGTCTTTAACATTTTGACAGCCTGCTGCCGCAACACACGCGTTACAAAGTCGCTTCGTCCCAAATAAAAAAGCCCCCGATATTTCTATCGTGGGCTTTCAGTAAAGGACGGCGGCTACCTGCTCTCCCGCTCTGTGTGCAGTACCATCGGCGCAATCGGGCTTAACTTCTCTGTTCGGAATGGGAAGAGGTGGATCCCCGAC
>JBGZJM010000114.1:0-3414 GCA_041848845.1 Petrimonas sp.
ATTGCTTTCTCCCGAAAGGATTATATGCCTCTCCCCCACCCGTGAATTGCAGGTTTTTGTAAAACTCCACAAAAACAAGTCGCATGGGATGCACCAGCGAGCTGATCATGCACAACCCGAAGTTAATGCCGTGACCGACAAGCAAGATAAGCAGCATAAACAACAGTCGAAGCGGTAAAAATCCGAGACTTTCGGTCATCGAGATGGCAAGCTGGTTGAAAACGCCACCCAAGATACCGCCGGTAAGCCCGATGGCGAATAGCCGGATATAGGACAAGGCATCGCCCACAATGCCGGTAAGCAAGCTGTAGAAGTTCCACAACCCCGAACCGATATTCACGAAGATGTTTTTGCCCGGCGAGTTGTACACCAACGCCACACCGATAAAAGCATAAATGGCATAGAGGAAAAACTGTTTTACATTGTCGCCAAAATCGAATCCCAAGGCAGGGAATGCAAAAACAACCACCGTCAGTACAAGCACGAAGATCCACGCGATGCGCCCGATGGAATATTTGAATCCGTCGTTTTTGATGATATTTACCGCACTCAAAATCATGCCGAAGATGATTTGCAGTATTCCTACGGCTATGGCAAAAACCATGAGCTTGTCTTGCATCAGTTGGGCCAGAGTAGCCGAATCGGCCCCTTCACCGGCACCCAGCAAGCGGGTATAGAACGTTTGCAGGAGCGGCACACCAAAAAGCGGCATCCCGAAAAATGTTCCCGTAACGGTGGCTATGACAAAGGTGGCTCCCCCAAACCATTGGAACAGTTCGAGCAACGGTTTGAGCCCGTTGTTTTCGGTTTTTATCTTGAAGTAGGTGGCTGCGCCGAGAATCAGGATGCCGTAACCGGCATCGCCCATGCACAATCCGAAAAACAACATGAAGAACGGAGCAAAAAAAGGGTGTCGGGTCCAGTTCGGCATACACGGGCAAGGCAAACATCTTTGTTATCGGCTCGAAAAGCCGTGCAAACCGGTTGTTTGTGAGTTTAACGGGCACATTCTCCTGGGGATCCGGGTCGGAAACGTCAAAATACACCGCTTTCGACTCCAGGTAATCCGATATCTCCCGCTGGTTGTCCGCCGGCGCCCAGCCCTGCAAGAGTATCAGTTTGTCGTCGGCCAGAGAAGTGCCGCTTTGGCGGACCCGGGTATAGTTCATCCGTTGTTCGATATCGCTTATCGCCGCTTTCAGCGAAGGCAGTTCTGCCGCGAGCGCTTTCAGCTTCTGATCCTGAACCCGGATTTTTTCGCGCAGCGATCCAATGAGCCCGTCCAGTTGCGTGAGCGATATCCCGGGAATTTTCACACTCTCCAGGTTCAGTTCGTCTGCCACTTTTTCGTTTTTTGTAAGGGTGACGAAATAGGTTCTGGAGGTTTCCCGTTTCACCACTACCGCATCGTATGTGGTTTCCCATTCGGGATTGTACCGGTTATCGGGGACTATGAAGAAATCCAGCATGTATCCTGCTTTTCGCAGCCGCTCAATGTTTTCCGGATCGAAGTTTCCCCAGGGCCGCAGCAATTCGCGTTCCTTGATGCTCACCTGCAATTGCTGGTTCAACGAAGCCGTTGCGTTCTGGATGAGTTCGATCTCGCGGGGAATTGTTTTTCCCCGCGAGATATCGGGTTCATTTGGCGGAACGGCTGACTTTTTATCGATTTGCCGGTTCAATATTTTTTGCGCCTCCCGCAACTGTTTCAATTTCACCGGTAACTCGTCCGGTTGTCCGTTATCTTCCACCGGGCGGTCCGACGCGGCCACATGAATAAGTCCCAGGTCGCGCAAATCATGCAAAAAAGCGTCGTAATCCCTGTAATAGGCAAGGAACGTGAATTTTTTCATTTTCGCTACCATACGCTGTCCTCCTCTTCCTTCTTTTTCTCCAAATGCGCGCGCATGATCTTTTGCGACGACTTGGAAAGATTTTCCTCGTCCTCGAGGTACCGTTTTATTTTCAGGATGGCATCCTGATAACCGGGTATCTGGACTTTCTCGAACAGGTTTACTTTCTGGGTCGTCTTCTTTCTCGCGTAATCGAGCCGCTGGATCCTTAACTCGTGAAAATCTCTCCGTATACCTGTTTCGGCAAGTGTTTCGAGTGTCCGGATACCGTCGAGGTACCATTTCGGTCGATTAAAGACACTGAAGGGCCGGGTTTCGAAATCCACCGTTTCCAGTATCGGGATCAATACGCCGGCTATTTTCTTTTTCGAGAAATGAACATCCTTCACGCGGAGAAGGCTCGCGTCGAACTCGAGCCACATTCCCACCATTTTCCGGTAAGACCGGATCTGTTTTTCGAGTTCTTTTTCCAGCTCATCGATTTCATTTTTTGCCCTTTTCACCTCCATACGCAAGGCTGTTTCCTTGTTTTGCAACGTGGGGAGCGCACGCTCGCGTATCTTCAGTTGTTTTTCCAACTGCTGGCGCGACGTTTTGTTGTATTGGAATTTTATAGCCATAAACTTTACCTGTTACTGTTTCCAGTACCTGTCTACCATTTCGCGCTTCATGTTCACCTCCTGCGGCTTGAAATGCTTCGAAAACAGCGTCCAGGTTGTATCCAGCATCTCCACGGTGTCGAGGTTCACGTCTATGGCGAGAAGGTATTCGGAATAGTCCCTGGCAAACGACAACGCCCGCTGGTCGTAATCGGTCAGGTCGAAGCCGTTCTCGAGCTTGGTTTTCGCATTGGCGGCGTCGGCGTACAGGCGTACGGCAGCGTTCATCACCTGCGGATGGTCTTCGCGCGTCTTCTTGCCCTGAACCAGTTGTTTCAACCGCGAAAGCGAACGGAAAGGGTCCACGATAACCTTACCCACGTCGCTGTCGCGGCGAAGGAACAGCTGTCCTTCGGTAATGTATCCGGTATTGTCGGGAACGGCGTGCGTGATGTCGCCGCCCGAAAGCGTGGTGACGGCAATGATCGTGATGGAACCGCCATCGGGAAACTGGGCCGCTTTCTCATACACTTTTGCCAGGTCGGAATACAACGATCCCGGCATGGAATCTTTCGACGGAATCTGGTCCATACGGTTGGACACGATGGACAACGCATCGGCATACGAGGTCATGTCCGACAAAAGGACCAGCACCTGTTCGTTTTTATCCACGGCAAAATATTCCGCGGCCGTCAATGCCATATCGGGGACGAGCAGCCGTTCAACGGCCGGGTCTTCGGTAGTATTCATAAAGCTGATGATGCGGTCGAGCGCGCCGGCGTTGCTGAACACGTTCTTGTAATAGAGGTAATCGTCGTTGGTCATCCCCATCCCGCCGAGAATAATTTTGTCGGCCTTGGCACGAAGGGCCACCGTCGCCATTACCTGGTTGAAAGGCTGGTCGGGATCGGCAAAGAACGGAATCTTCTGTCCCGAGACGAGCGTGTTGTTCAGGTCGATGC
>JBGZJM010000115.1:0-6913 GCA_041848845.1 Petrimonas sp.
CCTATACACCACCATCGTAGTAACAAGATACACCGCCGCCTGTATCCACAACCCGATGTATTCAAATTGCACATGATTTAAATCGGCTCCCATGGAGTTGATTTTGATGTATCCCTGAATGCCGAACGTGGCGGGGAAAAGCATTCCAAACGTGCGCCAAAACCAGTGGATATTGGATTGGGGCCACGAGAATCCGCTCAGGAAAAGCAGGATCACCGAGAAGAAAAGAAACACCACCAAGCCCGTCTCGCGGTTGCGGATGAATACGGAAAGGGTCATCGAGAAAAATATCACGGCGAACAAAAACGGAATCATAAACCGCATGACATCCATCGGATTACCGGTATGCGGCAACTGAAAAAGACGCGGTATGAGCAAAAGAATATACGCCGTAACCACCATATAAAGACCGAAGTAACACCACGATTTACCCACAAGGGTTTGGAAGAACCGTCCCCGATGATGCACGGAAAAATCTTGGTGAATGCGCTGTTTTTCGCGCGCCGTGCCCGCAATCATCGTAATGCCGAAAAACAGCGTTTGATGAATCATCAGGATAAGCAACGCGGGCAGAAGAAAACTGGCAAATCCCATGCCTTCGTTATACAGGATGTTGCCTTCGTGACCGAAAGGCGCGGCGGCAAGTTCGGCGCTCTGCCCCGTTATTCCCGAGGCATTCAAACGTTCCATCCTTATATCCTTCCCCACCTGAAGGATGGCAAAATTGGCTCCCAGCATCATCGCCCGATAATACAGGAAACTGCTCATGTCGGAATAGATGGAAACGGTTGCCTGTTCGTTGCGGTTAATTTTTTCACTGTATTCCTTCGGAATATAAATAACACCGTGAATTTTTTGCCGATGAAAGGGATCTTTCGCTTCCTCCAGGTTGTTGAGACGATACGCCACGCTGAGGTCGGGAGTCGCATCGATGCGCTGTACAAGGTCGCGCGAACGGGAAGTATTGGATTGGTCAACCACGGCAATGGGCACCTCGCGCACCGTTTCGTTGCGGTAGATGGACGAATACAGCAACGGATACAATGCCGTAGCCCCCAAAAAAACGACCACCAGACCCGAATCGCGGAACACCAACCGATATTCATCGAGCATGATGTATATTATCCTACGTATTTCGTGAAAGAACCACGCGAAGAAGTTTGTTTTTTTATTGTTCATATAATCAACATCTAATTACCAACCATCGAGTTTCTTAATCTCCGATACACCAGAAATGGCAGTATCAGAAACGCCGTCATTGCCGCAAAATGGATCAGCGAATAGTTTACCGGCGCGCTGTGTAACGCCTCGTTCACGTAAATTTTGAAGTAATGACGAATGGGAAACAGTTCGGCAAAAATCTGAACACCCCGGGGCATGGCTTCAATCGGGAACGTAAATCCCGCATACGTGAATGCCAACAAACCGTAGAATGCCGACAAGCTGATGGCATCGCGCATTCGCGGAAAAACGCCGATGATGAATATGCCGATTGCCTGATACGCCAACACGTAAACAACGGTTGCCAGCGACATCCACGCCAGACTGCCGTTCATCGGAAAGTGCATATAGCGATAGAGAATGAGGTTGCCCCCGATTCCCAACAGGACAAAGAGAACGGTGTAGGGCAGCATTTTCCCCGTGAGGGCGGCAAGCACGGAGCGATTGCCCGCGCCTAACCACTCGCCCGTTGTTTTTTCTTTCAATTCCGCGCCGATGCTGAACACCGTCAGCATAATAATCATCAGTTGCAACACGCCCGGCAACAGCACATTGAGCAGATATATGCCGTAATTGGCATAAGGATTGGCAATGAGATGCGTATCAATGGCCACGGGTTGCAAAACGGGCATCAGGTTTTCATCGCCCACCACGCCGCGCGCCTGCAACAGCCGCTGCTGCACATAAGCCGTTCCCAGCTCGCTGATGTAAGTCAGCTCTTTGTATGACAGCGAGCCCGCAATAAGGTACGCATCGTTCACGTAATACATGATTTTGGGCTGACGGCTCGCCAGAAGGTCGGCTTCAAAATTGGGTGCGACATCTACAATCGCGTGTATTTTTCCCCGCTGCATATCTTCCCGTGCTTCGGAAAATGTGCTGTATTGCTTCACAATCTCCACCTGCGCCATGGCATCGATATTCCGGGCCAAGGTGCGCGAAACGTACGAATTGTCGTTGTCCACAATTCCCACGGGCAACTGTTCGGGCAACCCTTCCGCAAAGAAAGAGAGAAAGAAGATGTAGCAAAAAAACATGACGAATACCGAAGAAAACAAGTATATCGGGCGCGAAAGCATCCGATGAATCTCTCTTCGGGCAACGTTTACGGTTTGCTGTATGATGGACATAATTTTTTAAATTTAAAGGTATGTGCTCCGTGAAGCCCTTTCGCGATTATCGCAATATAATTGCCGTCATTCCGGGACGTAAATCCTTTATCGGCGCAACGGGTTTGGCGCGCACTTCAAACGTTTTGGCGTCAAATTCGCCGGTGGTTTTGGTGGCTTTCCAAGTGGCGTACGAAGCCAATGCCTTGATGTAAGAGATTTTCAATCGGGCTTCCCGGTTGTTGAGCGCAGGAATTTTCACGGTAATTTCGGCACCCATTTTCAGGTCGTTGAGCAAATCTTCGCGCACGTTGAACGAAAACCAGATATCGTTCAAATCCACGATATTCATAATGGGCGCGCCCGTTGCCACCAATTCGCCCTGCTTGGGGAAAATCTCGGAAATTTCGCCCGAAATAGGAGCCACAAGCGCCGTTTCTTTCATATACGCTTCCACTTCCTGCACGGCGCCCTGTGCACGGCTCACCAAGGCTTGTGCGGCGGCTTTGTCTTCCACTTCAGCGCCGTTTTTCGCCATATCGTATTGCGATTTTGCAGCGGCAGCCTGTGCCACGGCGGCACGGTACTGGGCTTCCGCCTCGTCGCGTTTCTGTGCGGGCACCACGCCTTTATCGAAAAGTCGCTGCACCCGGTCGTACGATTTCTTTGAAATATCTACGCCCACCTCGGCTTTCTGCCACATTTCGTAAGCGCCTTCGATCAGCTCTTTGCGTGCGCCTTTGTTGGCCTTGCGCCCCTGAGCCAAGGCAGCGCTCTCCGCCGCCGTAGCCTGTGCCAGTTTAGCGGCTATTTCGGGACTGTCGATAAATACCAACGTGTCGCCCGCGTTCACGGCTTGTCCTTCTTCTGCAAGCAATTTATAGATACGTCCCGGCAATTTGCCCGATACCCGCACTTCGTTTACTTCGGCGGAACCTTGAATCACTATCGGTTCGGGTTTATACACCATCCATCCGATGATAAAAAGCGCGGCCACCACTACTATTAATCCTATAAGAGCAATACGCAGGTTGCGTACGCTTTCTGATGTTTCTGTTTTCATTGGAGTTTATTGAATATTGAATTATTTATTTTAAAACGCCTAAAGATTTTTTGAGGTATGCATTGTTCAATTTCACGTCCACCGTGGCATCGATGTATTCCGATTTTGCCGATAACCAGGCGGTTTGCGCCATCATCAAATCGGTGGAAGTGATAACACCCGCGGCAAATCCTTCGTTGGCGTAGGAAAGATTTTCCTCGGCTTCCTCGATATTTTTACGCGTGGCGGCTTGTTTTTTCAGGCTTTCCGAAACGCGGTACGTGTTCTGATTGACCTGCAATTCTATTTTTTCTTTCGCCTCTTCCAGTTCAAGTTTCGCAACTACCGCACCCGAACGGGCTGCCCTGTACGTGTGGACTTTTTCGCCGAAGTGAAACAACGGAACTACTGCCGAAACACCCAGGGTGAACATTCCTCCGAATTTCTTTTCATATCCGTGGAACGAATTGGGATTGGTGGTGATGTAACTTCCCGTGAGGGCGATATTGGGCATGAAGCGCGATGCCATTATTTTTTGGTTGGCTTCGGCAATGTTGCCCGCTTGCGTGAGCATTTTTATTTCGGGACGGTTTTGCCACACCTGCTCCATGGGAACGGAGGATTGAATGTCGGTCACCTCATCCAATCGGGTATCTTCCAGCACGATGGATTCTTCGAGCGGCAATCCGCACAATTGATTGAGCGCCATGCGCGAGAGGTTGAGTCCGTTTTCGGCTTTGGCAAGCGATACTTCGGCTTCGTTGAGTTTTACCCGCACTTTCAGCGCGTCGGCTTTGGTAGCCACGCCTTCTTCCTGCATCGCCGCCACGTTTGAGTCGAGTTTGGCAATCAGGTTGCGGTATTCTTTCGCCAGTTTCACTTTATTTTCTACCGATACCACGCGCCAATAGGCCTCATCCACATTAATAATAAGCTCCTCGGTTTTGCTTTGAACACGCGCCTCGGCGAGATTCGCATTGTATCTGGCAATATGGTTGAGCTGAAAAATCTTGCCACCCATGAAAACAGGTTGCACAAAACTGATGCCCCCCACAAAGATATTGCGCATATCAAAACTCATAGCGTCCTGGGGTAAGATGGCGTAGTTTTTCCATTGCAGCTTTTCGGGATTTACTTTCGGATCGAAAGGCTTTCCATCGGCATCCAACGGTACGGGTTGCTGGTCGACGATGGCAAACTTGTTGTTAATCGCCAGCCCGTCTATGGAAAAGGTGCCATCCCCGTTTGGCTTGGGAGGTGCCGTGGGCGTTCCTATACCAAAATTTCCGTCTTTGTCCATCACACCCACAGGCAAATGAGCATCCTCTCCTAACAGAGAGATATTTTTCTCATTCCACGTATAGTTCCCAAAAGCCGAAAAATTAGGCAAAAACTGCGCAAACGCGGCTTTGGAAAGTTCTTGAGCCGCCCGCACGTTTTCTTGGGCTATCTTTAAACTCTTGTTGTGTTCCAGCGCAAGCCTGCGGCAATCTTCCAAACGCACGGTCTGCTGCGCCTGAAGAGAAAGAACGAATGTAAGTGTAAAAAATGCAAAAGCAATTTTTCTCATTGTTAATTATAATTAGTTAGACAAACGTTGTTTAAACAACTATATACTTGCAATAAAAAAAAGATTCATTACGAATCTAAATTTTTCATGATACGCAACAATACCTCCCGCGAAAGGGTGAGTTCCGCATCGGTGATGCCGTTCAATGCTTTATCTACCACTCCCTGAACAATCCGTGTTGTCTTATCTTGCATCGCTGCTCCCGATTCCGTTAGGTGTATCAGGTTGATGCGACGGTCGGAAGCATCGGACACGCGCACCACCAAATGATGACGTTCCAGATTGTCAATCAGACGCGTCATGCTCGGTTTATCTTTTCGGGTGAGGTCGCACAGAGCTTGTTGCGTTATTTTATCTTTCTTCCATAAACAAGCCAATACCGACCATTGCTCGGGAGTTATATCCACTCCCTGAGCGGCAAACGCCCGAAGAAGCGAACGATTTATCACGCCCGAAACGCGCCCCGTGAGGATGTCGAAAATCTCATTGTCTTGTACTTTTACCATACCAAGATATTTTAGTTGTCTAAACAACGGTACAAAGGTAAACTATTTTTCTTTCCGTTTGGAAACGGAAAAGAAAAAAACGATCCATTTTTAGGATTTATTAAAAAATGAGAGGGAGTATATTTAAATAAAGACCACATTCCGGTATGGTCTTTAAAAAGAGGGTTTCAGGACTACCCCTGTTTTTTTCTTTCCGTTGATTTTTATGGGCAACGGCCGGTCGAAACAGACGTGACGTATAAAATCCGTTTCATAGACGGCAGGTTGCGAATCAAGAAAATCCTCATCAAAAAAACCGTCTTGCCGGGAAAAGGAGTTAATCGTGAAATAGCCCACGCCAAACGAGGTGAGATTCTGAAAGAAATGGGTACCCTGGCTCGGCTCGATCCGGTAGTTTTCCAGTCCCGATTCCACAATTACCCGCGCCTGGCTTATGTGAGCCCATTTGACCGGAATCCCCAGCCACGGGTCTGACGATCCCCAACGCCCGGGCCCCACCAACACGTAGTTCTTGTCCGCCTCGCTGAAACGGATATTTACTTTTTCAATCTCCCGGGCTATTGCCGGATTATTGGCTGCCGAGAAATGCTTCGTCTTCACATAGACCACATCGGAAACATCGGTGGATATCCCATTCCCCAGCGCATTCCGTGAATAAAGCACCGTATCGGACTTGTCAATATTTTCCAGGTCTTCGTTCACGACTTCCCTATTGTCGACAATCGGACGGATCTGCAATACGAAAAACTCGGCTTCCTGCCGGCTCTTTATGTTCACGGCAAACTCAATTTCCACCGGCCGCCCCATCTCCTGCTGCCCCACTTTCAACACTTTGTCCAACGTTTCCGCAAGGGGCAGCGTATCGTGCTTCAACATGTTGGCGAACGACACGACCTTTCTTCCCCCTTCATAAAATCCGTCGCGGATAATCTGGTCATCGGGGTCATACGTTGAGCAGACATACCGCAACGGACTGTTTGTCCCTGCTTGCTGTATACGTATTTTTTGCAGGTTAAAACTGTCATCGATCGTGAAATCCTTTGACATCGACTCCAGGTCGAGCGCGTAAAACTGCGTCTGTGTATCTCTCAAAGCAGTGTCCAGCGAACTCAGCTGCAATATGTTTTTGGGATGCAACGGGGAGAAACGCAATCCCTGGTATCCGTCCATGATGTATTTTCCCAACCCCATGGCCATGTTCACGATACCGTCTTCGGTCTTTTCGTTGCCGATGGGATAATAGTTGATGGAACGGGCCACTCCCGAAACTGCCGGATAAAACAGGTTCCCGTACTCGCCACCCACTACCTCCTGCAACACGATCGCCATCTTCTCCTGATCGATAAGGTTCTGGGTAGCCGTCATGTAAGCCTTGCTGTCTTTATAGAATACCGAGGCGTATACCGCCTTGACGGCATTACTCAACAGGCGGACCATTTCGTACTTGTCGTTTACGTAAGGAATC
>JBGZJM010000116.1:0-22354 GCA_041848845.1 Petrimonas sp.
GAAGGAGCAATTAAGGTGAACTTCTCCTCCAACACGGAGATGCTCACGCCCTCTTACGGACCGGAGTTCCAGAACAGCTACGGAACCGAACCGAATACGTATCGCAGTTGGGGACCGAAACTGGAGACCCCTTCAACTTTCGATCCCATGTCCTTCTTCAACAAAGGATTCAGCACCATCAATTCCCTCTCCTTATCCGGAGGAACAAAACTCAACCAGACCTGGGTATCCGTAGCCAGTACGCATTCTCAAGGTATTATCCCCAACAATGAATACTATCGCTATAATTTTAGCGCACGCAATACCTCTTCCCATTTGGACGAACGTCTCCATTTGGACCTTGGGGCAAGTTATGTACTGCAAGGCGACCAGAATATGCTGGCGGAAGGGAGGTATTTCAACCCGCTGCCGGCACTCTACCTCTTCCCGAGAGGAGATGATTTTAACAATGTGAAAATCTGGGAAAGATACGATCCGCAACGTCGCATCTCCACCCAGTACTGGCCTTACGGAGATCAGGGTTACGATCTTGAAAATCCCTACTGGATCGTGAACCGTGAAATGTTCCTCAGCAACAAACATCGCTATATGTTTCATGCCAGAGCACAATACGATATTCTCGATTGGATGAATATCGCAGGGCGTGTACGTATAGACAATACCTATACCGCCATACAGAAGAAGTTGTATGCAACAACACGTCCCCTGTTTACGGGGGACAAAGATCTGGAAAATGCGAAGGGACAATATGCGAGATCGGAAAACAGATATAAGCAGACCTATGCCGATGTGATGCTGAATATCAACAAGTCATGGGAAAACGATCTCTCGTTGACGGCCAATATCGGATCCAGTTTTGAAGATCATTACAGCACCGGAGTAAGCGTTGGCGGACGTTTGAAAACCATTCCCAACTTTTTCTCAACGGCCAATGTCGATCCGGATGTTACGGGCGGCGGGGGCGAATCGTATCGCAGAACGCGCAATATTGCCCTTTTCGCCAGTGCCGAGTTAGGATGGAAAAGTATGCTCTATCTGAGTGCGACAGGCCGTTCCGATTGGGCTTCCCAATTGGTGAGCAACGGTAAGACTCCCGCCATTTTTTATCCTTCAGTGGGAGTCTCGGGGATTCTTACCGAGATGATGGCGATGCCCGAGTTCATCTCTTATCTGAAATTGCGTACTTCGTTTACCGAAGTGGGTTCGCCCATTTCGCAGGTTGGAATCACTCCGGGGACAATCACTTACGATATGTCACAAGGTATCGCCAATCCGATTTCCACCTATCCTTATCCCGATTTCAGACCGGAGCGGACCCGTTCATGGGAGTTCGGACTAAATTCCCGCTTTTTTGACGGTAAAATAAGTTTAGACGCTACGCTGTATCAATCGAACACCTACAATCAGACATTCATTTCCGGCATGTCTCCCTCGTCGGGATATTCGGGATTTTATGTACAGGCGGGTGATGTGAGAAACAGAGGTATAGAAATGGCTTTAGGTTTTGATAATAAATGGAAAAGTTTCCGGTATCATTCCAACCTGACCTATACGCGTAACATCAACAAGATTGTGAAGATGGTGAGAGATTACCCGAATCCGATCGACGGAACCACCATCAATATCTCCTATTTGGAAACTCCGGCATACCTGCGGGAAGGGGATTCGATGAATGACGTCTATGTTCAGGGTATCCTGCTCAAAGGGCGAGACGGTAAACTGATCCCGGAAGGGGAAGGTTTCAAAATCGATAAGTCGCAACGCCTCAAAGTGGGTAATTCGGCCCCCGATTTCACCATGGGTTGGAACAATGGTCTTCAATGGAAGGGATTCTCTTTCAACTTCCTCATTTCCGCCCGATTCGGAGGGGTTGTGTCGGACGGAACACAGGCTTTATTGGACGGATTCGGCGTGTCGAAAGTTACGGCAGATGCCCGTGATGCGGGAGGCGTGGTAATAGACGGAGAAACCTACGACGCCAAGCGTTACTACACTACGGTCGGGTTAAACCGTTTGGGAGCTTATTATTTGTACGATGCGACAAATATTAAACTGCAAGAGCTCTCCTTTGGATACGGCCTGCCCAAAAAGTGGCTGGGAAATATTCTCTCCAATGTTGACATCACTGTTACCGGAAGGAATCTGTTGACTTTTTACAGACGGGCTCCGTTCGATACCGATATTTCGGCTTCAACCGGCACATACGCAAGTGGAGGATTCTTTATGCCTCCGGCATTGAGAAGTGTTGGATTCAGTGTTAAACTGGGCTTATAAACAATTATAAATTAATTTATTTCGAAATAAAAGATGATGAACACGATAAAAAAATACGCCGCAATATGCACTTTCCTGCTGATGGTATTATTTGCCGGACAATCATGTACCGATGATTTCGGAGATATCAACAGGAATCCCTTATTGCCTGATGCGGAAGACCTGGCCAAGGATGGCGTTTTGAACGGAACTTTCCTGCCCGAATTGCAGTTTCAGCCCATTCATACGGGAATAGGAGGAACGGATTTTGTAAACGATTACCAGGTCACCAACAACCTGACGGCGGACAGCTGGATGGGATATTTGGCGCCCCGTGATGCCAAATGGCCCGGACGCAACCTCAGCCAGTTCTATTTTGATCAGGGATGGACAAACGGTACGTTCAATGCAAGCATTACCAAAGTATTCTCTCCCTGGATTCAGTTGAAGAAACTGAATTACGACATTGAGACGCCCAATATGGAGATCTGGGCGATAGCCCAGATAACTAAAATCATGGGGTTGCACCGCAGTACCGACAAATATGGGGCGATTCCTTATTTTAAGGTAGGAAGCGGCTCATTCACCGTCTCCTATGACAGTCAGGAAGAGATTTACAAATCATTCTTCCGGGAATTGGAAGAGGCTGTGGATGTCCTGTACAAATTCGGTATCAGCAGCGGCACCATACCCCGCTCATCCGACGTTGTGTACGAAGGGGATGCCCTGAAATGGGCCAGATTGGGCAACTCGTTGATGCTCAGACTTGCCATGCGGGTGAGATATGCCGATGCAAATCTTTCAAAACAGTGGGCTGAAAAGGCAATGAGCCATCCTGCGGGTCTGATTGAAACAGTGGACGATATCGCAAAATTGGAAAAGGGAAGCGGTATTACCACCAAAAGTGCTCTTTACGTAATAGCCAACGCCTATAACGATACCCGGATGGGAGCCTCCATTCAATCCTATCTGAAAGGATATAACGATCCCCGCATCGATAAATATTTCGAAGACGGTGGAAAAGTGGCCATTCGCTCGGGTATCGGACAGACCGGCAGTACATACGACGGGGCTTCGAAGCCGGTAACGGGCGAATTTGCGCCAACCTACTGGTTCAAGGCTTCGGAAACATCGTTTTTGAAGGCGGAAGCGGCTTTAGTTGGCTACAACACCAACGGCGGAACGGCCAAACAATTTTACGAGGAAGGCATTCGCCGCTCATTTGCGGAGAATACAATTGCATCGGGTGTAGATAATTACATTGCCGGAAAAACTTCACCGGCAATATTCATTGATTCGCAAAATCCGAAATATAGCGCAGTCGCTCCTTCCGCAACAAGCGTAGCATGGGATGAAGCCAAGAACGACGAAGAGCGATTGGAGAAAATCATCATCCAGAAATACCTCGCTATTTTTCCCGATGGACAGGAAGCGTGGTCGGAATGGCGCAGAACAGGCTATCCCAGATTGATACCCCCTGCGGGAAACATCTCCAACTCGGGCGTTATTACCTCGGACGGGTATAAGGACGGAGTGCGCTGTTGGCCCTATCCGCAAAGCGAGTTGAATAACAACACGGATAATGTAAATGCAGCCATTGCCCAGTTCAAAAGCGGCAGTAACGGTGCAAACATCAATGTTTGGTGGGATAAAAAAGAGAAAAAATAACATCTATAGAACAGACCGATATGAAAAAAATAATATACAACGTTTCGTTGCTGCTGTTAAGTATTTTACTGCTTCAAGTCGCTTGTTCCGATATAAATACATTGGACGTGGATGATGAAGCACAGAAGCAACTTCTTGAACGGGATAAAAAGAAATGGGCCGAAGAAGAAGCTATCCTTGCCAAGAATAAGGCCGACTCAATAGCGACCAGTGAAGAAAACAAGAGACTCTACCAGCTCTATCTGCAAGACTTGCGCGATTACAAAAAATCGGACCACTTGCTTATGTTCGGCTGGTTCGCATACTGGAACCCCGTTTCTCCCGATCCGACCTTTTCGTTGGACCATTTACCCGATAGCGTGGATTTTATTTCGAACTGGGGAGGATGGAATAATCTGGATCAACTCAAGAAAGATCAATTGAAGCGTGTGCAGGAAAAGGGTACGCGGGTGACCATCGGGTGGATTATTGAAAATGTGGGTGACGGCATCAATTGGGATAAAACGTTTTGGCCCGATGATCCCTATGAAGCCATCGATGCTTATGTGGGAGCTATTTGCGACTCCATTGCCAAATACGGCTATGACGGAATGGATATCGATTACGAGCCTTCCTACGCATCTCCGTTTAAACCCGGATCGCACTGCGGAGACTGGAGCAATCCCTGGTCGGAGAATAAAGCCCTGATCTCTTGTTCGCCTACGGAAAATAAAGAATATGAAAACTATTTCTTTACAAAAATGAGGGAAAAATTGGGACCCGATAAGCTGCTGAATATAAATGGTTCCATCCACTGGTTGGATCCCAAGGTCGCACACCTGTTCGATTACTTCGTGCCACAGTCATACAACAATACGGCAAGCGGATGGACTGCAACCATTATGAATCATTTGCAGGGCGCAGGCGTCAAACGCAAGCAGATTATCTACACCGAAACATTCCAGACGAATAAATCGAATGCAGACAACTTTGTCGCCAATTATGCCGACTATGTGCTCAAAAATCTGGGCGGTGATGCCGGAGGAATCGGAGCATTCCATATCAACGAGGATTATCTTCACGGACCGGAATACAAGAACGTAAAGGCCGCGATAAGGAAGATGAATCCCCCCATTACGGATTAAATGTTACAATGGAAGTCGGCGATTTCGCTTCGCTAAATTCCATGTGACCATAATGTAAAAAAATAAAATATAAACAGATGAAATATATGAAACCCAGTTGCGTTTTTTTCTTTTTGGCATCATCTCTTCTGTTCATGGTGTCGGCATGTAACATTGCCGACGGTGTGGGTAGTGCCTCGGAAAATGCCATTTATATGAACAATCCGAACGATGCAGGTGTATTTTCCGTCCTCGCTTCGGATGAAAAGGGTGCCGTATTCTCCGTTACGCCCCGGGTCGCCAATTTTGTAACGGAACCGGTGACGGTCACTTTGTCGATAGATGAGGAAACGTTACATCAATACAATAACAAGAACAAACTTGCCCTGAGAACCATCAGACCGGATGATGTGATTTTTAAGGATGGAACGGGAAAGGAGTCGAAAGGAACCATTCAAACAACCATCAATGCGGGAGAGATTGTAGCGGTTGTTCAGGGGCGGATTGAATCTCTGGATCCGGAAAAGTATCCTTACGACAGCAAATATGCCATACCGGTTAAAATTACCGCCGTTGAAGGACCTCTTAAGTTGTTGAGCGCTCCCAATGCGACCATTGTAACGTTGAATCGGAAGATCAAAACCTCGGTGATGCATATGATCAATCCGAATGGCGGCGGATATTCCTCACACTTTGTGCCCAATGAGCCGTATGCCGAAGAGATGACCGAGTGGACCCTTCAGTTTACGATGATGGTGAACAATGTGCACGGGAACAATCAAACGACAGCTTCCCTCTCCAGTTCGGCCGGATTTTACAATCGTATCTCCAAAACGGCAGGAATACAGATCAAGAGTGAAGGGCGTGACGGTCCCGATACCTGGACCGGTACTTTCTCCGGAAAAGGAGTCCCCGAGGCAGAATGGGTGAATGTCGCGTATGTTTACAGACGCAGCGGGCTTGCCGGAAAACTCTCTGTATATATGAACGGCGAGTTGCAGCATATTTTTACCACATCTCCGCTTTACCTTGATAAGGAAGGACATTGGGGGTTTGGCAATGAAAATCTGAGGGATTACTATCTGAGAGAATTCCGTTTCTGGAACAGGGCCCTTTCGGATGCCGAGATTCTGGATAAATTGTACCTGCCGGAAGATCCGAAAGCACCGGGACTTGAAGCTTATTTCCCCATGACGGCCGAAACCTTTGATGCGGAAAAGGGGGAATTTCGCGATCTGACGGGAAAATGGCACTTTGTGCGTAGAAACAATTCAAATATAGAGATTGTTGAAAATGTGGTGTTCCCCTCTACTACGCTTGTCATTGAAGAGGAGTAACGAAGAGAGAATAACGTTTAATAAAGAATCAGATGATTGATATGAAAGTAAATTACAGAATAATTCCGTTACTCTTTTTCATACTCCTTTCAGGAGCATGTAACCGGGAAGTGACGGTCGTGGAATTTAACGATACGTATGAAATAGACAAAGATTATGTATCTGTAGATATTCCCCAAAAGTTCAATTATAATCCCAACAACATCATATTGTACGTTGGAGCTACAGAAGTCAGACTCACTTACAGATACGACGAGACTACAGGATCGGTTGAGATGCCCAACAAAAGCATTCCGGTAAAAATAAAGCTCAAAAAGGCGCTTCCCGAGCCTGTAAATATTGTTTTTAAGGAAAATAAGGAACTTCTTCAAAATTATACCGGTGAACAATTGGGGTATAAGGATTTTCCGCAGGGAACTTTTGCGGATGCCAAAATAACGCTTCCGGCAGGACAGACGCTGATAGAAGGCTCTATTGAGCTTAAAAATGTTGAAGCATTTCGTGAAAATCCGGGTTATTTGACCGGTCTTGAAATGACTTTGGAAAAAGCGGGCGATAACGTCGTCATCTCCAAGATCAATTATGCGTTGTATGTGAAAGTAAATAAAAGCGATCTTGAAGATGGAGATAATATTGAATTTAAAACGGAGCTGCCGCAGGGCCTTGTTGAGTTGGATCGAAAAAACATTCGGGCTGAATCCGATTATGCTTCCGGACATCTCTGGAAGATGTTTGATGGGAACAGTTGGTCTAACTGGTGGGTGAAGCCCAAGAGTGAATATGATCTGGTTCTCAGATTTTCTGAGGCGAAAGTAGGCGCAATTTTGATTTTAACAAATAATATATGGGATTTAAAGACCCTGAAGTCGGTTAAGGTGGCCATATCCGCGGATAATGGCAATACCTTCTACAGGCAAGGAGAAGTGATGGTAGATGACAACAGAACGAGATACGTGTATGTCAAGTTTATCAAACCGTACGAAATAAATACGATCCGACTTTATGAATTTGACGGTTACAACGAGGAAGCAATAGATATTCACGAGTTGAATATTTATGCCGTTGAAAAGTGACAAATTCGAATAAACAACTTTTGATTTTAGGGGGTTAAACCAATTTTGGATTACCCCCTGAATTTTCTGTATCTATTTTATGTGCCATGCCCACAACGTTTCATAAACACCGCTCTCATATCGTTTCGATGCTCTTTTTATTGCTTCTTATTGTTTTTGATGGATGTCGGAATGCTCATAATCAAAATGATCTGAAAAAAACGTATAAAGAGTCGTTAATTTCATCCAAGTGGAAACTCCGGGAAGTGGATAGCGGAATCGAATACTTTATTGAATTCAGGGACAGTCTCTATATTGCCCAATATTATCGGGAGCAGGAAAAGTTTCCGAAAATGTATCCCGGAGAGTGGAGTATAAATGGCGATACACTGTTCATCAACGATAAACGGGGAAACTTCAGTTCGTTGTTTCTTACATTGAATGATTCGGTAATGATTTTACAGCGAACCGATTCGGTAGTTATTATTTTTGACCGTCTTTCTGATGATTTTAAAATTTTGTGATTCCTGCAAGTGTTTTCGGCAGCCATGCATTATCCCAAGGTACAATCGGGCTGGGTGACTACTTTGAAGAAGTCGTTTCCTTTGTCGTCCACCAGAATGAAAGCCGGAAAATCCTCCACTTCGATTTTCCAGATGGCTTCCATGCCCAGTTCGGGATATTCCACGCATTCGAGGCTCTTGATGCTGTTTTGTGCCAGAATGGCCGCCGGCCCCCCTATGCTGCCCAGATAAAATCCACCGTATTTTTTACAGGCATCGGTCACCTGCTGGCTGCGGTTCCCCTTGGCGAGCATGATCATGCTGCCGCCGTGCGATTGGAACAGGTCTACGTAGGAATCCATCCGGCCTGCCGTGGTCGGTCCCATGGAGCCCGAGGCATAGCCTTCGGGAGTTTTTGCCGGCCCGGCGTAGTAGATGGGATGGTCTTTGATGTATTGCGGAAGGCCTTCGCCACGGTCAATGCGCTCTTTGAGCTTGGCATGAGCGATGTCGCGTCCGACAATGATGGTGCCGTTGAGCGACAGCCGTGTTGAAACCGGGTATTTGGACAGTTCCGCCAGGATTTCCGGCATGGGGCGATTGAGGTCGATCCTCACGCCGCCGCCTTCGCCGGCTTCACGCATCGACTCGGGGATAAGGCGAGTTGGATTGTCTTCCATTTTTTCAATCCAGATGCCGTCTTTGTTGATTTTCGCCTTGATGTTGCGGTCGGCCGAACAGGACACTCCCATTCCTACGGGGCAGGAGGCTCCGTGGCGGGGCAGGCGGATAACGCGCACGTCGTGCGCGAAATATTTTCCACCGAATTGAGCACCCAGTCCCAGTTTTTCGGATGCGATCTTCAGTTTTTCTTCCATTTCAATATCGCGGAACGCCCGGCCAAATTCATTGCCTTCGGTGGGGAGATTGTCGTAATATTTTGTGGATGCCAGTTTTACGGTTTTCAGGTTGGCCTCGGCAGAAGTGCCGCCGATGACAAACGCTAAATGATAAGGGGGACAGGCGGCCGTTCCCAGCGATTTCATTTTTTCCGTCAGGAACGCTTCCAGCTTCTCGGGAGTGAGCAACGCTTTGGTTTCCTGATATAAATAGGTTTTGTTGGCCGATCCGCCGCCCTTGGCAACGCAAAGGAATTTGTACTCATTCCCCTGAACCGCGTACAGGTCGATTTGGGCGGGGAGGTTTGTCCCCGTATTCACTTCGTCGTACATGTTGAGCGGCGCATTCTGCGAGTAGCGCAGGTTTTCGTTTGTAAACGTGTTGTAAACACCGCGCGAGAGGGCCTCCTCATCGTTTCCTTCCGTCCATACCTGCTGTCCTTTTTTGCCCATGATGATGGCTGTTCCCGTGTCCTGGCAGAAAGGGAGTATCCCTTTGGCCGATATTTCCGAATTACGCAGGAAGGTGAGCGCCACGTATTTGTCGTTATCGCTCGCTTCGGGGTCGGTAAGGATTTTCGCTACCTGCTCCTGGTGCTCGCGACGCAGCAGGAACTCCACATCGCGAAAAGCCGTCTGCGCCAGCAGGGTAAGTCCTTCCGGAGAAACTTTGAGAATCTCTTTTCCTTCGAATTCCGAAACCGACACGTGGTCCTTGGTCAGCAGGTAGTATTCCGTGGTGTCTTTCGACATTGGAAACGGGTCTTGATAATGAAACGGTTTTGTTGCCATATGATGATGTTTTGTAAATGTTTTTTCGAACCGGTGCAAAATTACAAAGAAAAAAAATAAGCCGAAGACTTTGTCGGAAATATATGGCAGTTTATTTGGATTTAAAGAAGTTTATTTCTCCAACAGTCACGTCGAACCGCCCGTTCCCGATTGAAACCGGTTCTCCGCCGATGCTTGTTTTCATTGAGAATGTCCCCGATAACACCGTTTTCATTTCTTTTTTATCCACCAGCAGTTTTTGTGCGCGTTTGAATGTGAGCGAACCTTCCGTTATGTTTAATGTATCGGTTTTCTTGTTGTTCGTAAACGTCACCATGCAGGAAGATTGCGTTAACGGGTAGGTTTTCCCGTTGAGTGCCAGCAAGCCGGAATGGTTTTCCGGAGCAAAATCGGGCAGGTGAAAGGCAAGAGCGGCATTTTTTCCCCTAAACCCTATCTGACAGGTGTCCGACTCAACGATTACTTTCACAGGCATAGTGTAATTGTCGGAGACAAAAGGTGTCCTGTCGATATATGCCCCGAAAGTGTTGTAACCCCATTCCGAATACTTGGGCAACTCCGGAAAATCTTCATCGGGGATAAACACTGAACCGCTTAAACGATATTCATCCGATTGGCTGCAAGCGGAAAAGATCAATACCGTAAAGACGAAAAAAAGTAAAGACGCATATTGTTTCATAATGATTTGTATTTAGTTGTTTTTGATGAACATGGATAATGGAAATTGCACGGAGAGTTGGATCCCCGAGAAAGTATCCGGTTCAATGATGCTGCTGTGGTTTTTAGTCAATATTTGCGATGGAATTATTCCTTCCACGTTGAATTGCATTCCGTTTCCGACGGTAAGTTGTCCTCCAATTGCGCCGTAAAACGTGGAATAGAAATTGTCTGGTTTTTCAACGCTGCTTAAAACTTCGTTTTCGTGCGATTGCATCGTTGCCGAGACAAAATTGACATTCCGTTTGCTGAGAATGCTCAGGCCAATTTCCGCCCCTGCTTTTCCATAAACAGAGACAGTCATGTTTGGCGTTAAAATACTGCTGTGGAAAATGTTGTAACTCATTTCGAGAGGGATGCTCAAATATCCGGTTTTCTCTTTGATGAGGGATATTTTGTAGAATTCAACCGCATCGGGGTTTGCGGTGCGGAAGTAGAAAAAATTCTTGCCGCTCTTGTCGCCCAGATTGCCGTCGTATATCGTGAAACGCAAGCCCGAATAGAGGTTTACCCGGTTGTTCCAAAGTGAAATTTGCGGTTTGATTCCAAAATACAAGAAATCCGATTGAGCGTAAGCCGCTCTCGAACCGAACATTCCATGGTCGTACAGGTAGGCGTCGACATCCTGACGGATATTCCACTTATCCTTGTAGTCTCCCTCCACGCTTCCTTGCCCGAATTCTACACCAATCTTAAAGTTGTTCTTTTTCTGGGCATAAGCTCCAGAAACAACGGTTCCGAAAATTAAAATCCAAATCAGTTTCTTCATACGATTTTGTTAATTGGGTTATAAAAGTTTACACATTCTAATTGTATAGATGCGATTTTCACGAAAACGCTGCGCCAAAACCGGAGAAAATGTCCCCGACGGGTTTATTTAAATTCATTATAAATAATATAGCTTGAAAACTCGGTTTTTAACCAAAAAATATGTTCCTTTGTATCCGGAAATGAGATTGTGCTGTCTATGCGACTATCAGAACTACAGACCGGCGACAAGGCATTCATTGTAAAAGTAAACGGATCGGGGGCGTTTCGGAAACGGATTCTCGAGATGGGCTTCGTGCGCGGACAGGAGGTGAGGTCGATACTGAACGCTCCGTTGAAAGACCCCATCAAATACGGCATCATGGAGTACGAAGTTTCGTTGCGGCGCAGTGAAGCCGTATTGATTGAAATTTCGAAATTGAAAGAAGATGTGGTATATGCGGTGGACAATGATGAAACGGCCGAGCTTGAAAACGAGTTTGAAGAGACGGACTTTCGCGGTCCGCCACTTTCCGACGGGTCGGATTTAAAGAAAGAAAACAGCAACGTTA
Organism: Petrimonas sp.; assembly: GCA_041848845.1. GTDB lineage: Bacteria > Bacteroidota > Bacteroidia > Bacteroidales > Dysgonomonadaceae > Petrimonas. Next base: position 11,644 of record JBGZJM010000116.1, read on the forward strand.
TTCGTGTCGCGTTGGTTGGAAACCCCAACGCCGGAAAAACCTCCATCTTCAACCTTGCGTCGGGGGCGCACGAGCACGTGGGCAATTACAGCGGTGTAACGGTCGATTCCAAAGAAGGAACGCTGAGGCACAAAGGTTATAAGTTCGTTTTGACGGATTTGCCGGGAACATATTCGTTGTCCGCTTATTCTCCCGAGGAGCTGTACGTGAGGAGTTTTATTTTCGAGGAAAAACCCGATGTCATTGTGAACGTGGTGTCGGCATCGGCCTTGGAGAGAAACCTGTACCTTACCACCGAGCTTATCGAGTTGGAAAAACCAATGGTAGTAGCACTCAATATGTATGACGAATTGGAGAGGAGCGGACGGAAATTCGATTATCAAACGCTTTCTGAAATGCTGAATGTTCCCATTGTTCCTACGGTGGGAAAGAAAGGGTTCGGCATTCCCGAATTGCTCGAAAATGTGATCAGCATTTACGAATCCGGTGACAGCCCTCACAACGTAAACGTAAAGGTTCCCTACGGGCGTGTCCTGGAGAAATCCATCGGCATTATGTGCCGTGACCTGTCGTCCAACGGCTTTTCGGCGTTAAACATGCCGAAGCGGTATGTCGGCATCAAGTTGCTGGAGGGCGACAAAGAGGTAGAAAATGCCATCCGGGAGCACGGTAAAGGCAAGGAGCTTCTGGCTCGCAGAAACAAGGAGCGGGAATATGTCGAACGATTGTTGAAGGAAGACCCTGAATCGGCCTTTACCAATGCCAGGTACGGATTTATTGCCGGAGCACTCAAAGAGACGCTGAGCGAAAAAACCAGGTTCGAAGATAAAACCACCGTACTCGATGCTGTCCTGACGAATAAATATGGGGGACTCCCGCTTTTCTTTGTTTTTCTGTGGATAATGTTTGAAGCTACATTCCGGCTCGGCGCATATCCGATGGAATGGATTGAGTGGATTGTTGCCCGGACAGGGAATTTGATCCGCGCAAACATGGCGGAAGGGCCGCTCAAGGATTTGCTGGTAGACGGCGTTATCGGCGGAGTGGGGGGCGTGATTGTTTTTCTGCCGAACATTGTGATATTGTACGCGTTTATCGCGTTTATGGAAGATTCGGGATACATGGCCCGGGCAGCGTTCATCATGGATAAACTGATGCACAACATCGGCCTTCACGGAAAATCGTTTATTCCGCTTATCATGGGGTTTGGGTGTAATGTCCCCGCCGTAATGTCCACCCGCACGATCGAAAGCCGCAGCAGCCGGATGATTACCATGCTGATTGTTCCTTTTATGTCGTGCAGTGCGCGATTGCCCGTCTATATCCTGTTTGTGAGTGCGTTTTTCCCCCGCAACGGCAGTTTTGTCATGCTCGGATTGTACAGTGTGGGGATTCTTGTGGCCATTCTGACGGCGATTCTGCTCCGTAAACGATTTTTTACCAAGGAGGATACGCCGTTTGTGATGGAGTTGCCACCCTACCGGATGCCCACGTTTAAATCGGTAGTCATCCATATGTGGGAAAGGGCCAAGCAGTATCTGCTGAAGATGGGAGGCCCCATTCTGGTTGCCTCCATCATTATCTGGTTCCTGGGGTATTTCCCGCAAGACACGCAGCGCGAAGCGCACTTTGACAGGCAACTGGCACGACTCGACAACACGATATTGCCGCAGGCGGAAAAAGACAGCCTGAGAATAGGAATAGAACATGCCAGAAATACGGAACATCAGGTAAACTCATACATCGGAAGAATCGGACATTTTATGGAGCCGTTGATGCGACCGCTTGGGTTCGACTGGAAAATTTCGGTGAGCTTGTTGTCGGGAATGGCGGCAAAAGAGATCGTGATCAGTACGATGGGGGTACTTTATACCGGCGATAGCGAAGACCAGCAGTCGCTTCAAACCCGGCTGTTGCAGGAGAAGCGTCCGGACGGGACACCTGTTTTCTCACCGCTGGTCGTTATCGGATTTTTGCTGTTTATCCTGATCTATTTCCCCTGTATTGCCACCATAGCGGCTATCAAGGAAGAATCCCATTCGTGGAGGTGGACGCTTTTCAGCGTGGTCTACTCCACAGGACTGGCCTGGTTTATAGCTTTCCTGGTTTATCAAACCGGCCGTTTCTTTATTTAAACTTTCCGTCCCGTTCTTTGTTGTAAAAATATGAGTTTACAGTTGTTCATCGTTATCATCATCGGCATTGTCGTCTCCCTCGTGGTTGTTCGTGAGATTTACCGTTTCTTTTTCGTGAAGAAGGCGTCCGGGTCTTGTGGCGCGTGCAGGGGCTGCGATTTCAACAGTTTTCCCAGTACTTCCAGGTTGGCGGGTGACGTTGCTTTTTTCCCTGCGGAGGTATATAATTCTTCAATGCGCGACGCGTATACCGAATAGACCTTGTGTTTTACGATTTTCATCGTGGAATTGACCATGCCGTTCTTTTCGGTAAAGGGTTCTTCGATCACGGCAAAGGCGGACGGCAGCCACCGGTAGGGGAACATTCCGTCGTTCTTCCCTCCCTTGAGGTATTCCGCAATTTCCTTTTCAATGAGTTGAGCCGCTTCCGAGGGGTCTGACGTCCGCTTTTTCAATTCAACGGGATTTACCGTGATAAGCGCCGTGGTATAGGGCCGTTGGTTGTTGTACAACACAATCTGGTCGATAAACGGTGACTGGGCCATGATGGACTCTTCAATTCCTTCGGGAGAAAATTTCTCCCCGTCATCACTGATCAGCAACGACTTGGTGCGTCCAAGCACATACAGGTATCCGTCGTTGTCGATGTATCCCATATCTCCTGTCCGGAGCCAGCCATCCACAATGGTTTCGGCCGTGGCTTCGGGGTTTTTCCAGTATCCTTTCATCACGTTCCCGCCCCGGATAATGATCTCACCCTTCTTTCCCGTGGGAACTTCCCGCATCTTGTCGTCCACAATTTTTATATCCATATGCGGAAGCGGTTTTCCCGAAGAGCCGAGTTTGTGTGCATGAGGGCTATTGGCGGAGATGATGGGGGTCGCTTCCGACAGGCCGTAGCCTTGGTACATAGGGATGCCTATTGCATAAAAAAAGCGTTGCAGTTCAATATCGAGCAGGGCGCCACCCCCAATGAAGAATTCCATGTTGCCGGCAAACGATTCACGTACCTTGGAAAAGATGATTTTATCGTAAAAGGCCAGAAGCGGTTTCATCCAGAAACGTCCGCCGGAGCCTTTGTTGAAGCCTTCTTTGTTATACGCGTATGCTGTTTTAAGGGCTTTCCGGAATAACATACTGGCCAGCTTGCCTTTCTTGTCTATTCCGGCTTCGATGTTTTTCCGGAAGTTGGAAGCCAGTGCGGGGACACTCATCAGCAGATGGGGGTTAATCGCTTTCAGGCTCTTGGGCACGTTCCGGAGAACCTCCATCGGAGATTTACCCATAGCTACCGATGCCAGCGAGGCGCCGCACTTCATGAACGAATAAATTCCGGCGGTGTGCCCGAAGGAATGATCCCACGGAAGGATAAGCAGTTGCCTGAAATGGGAAGGTATTCCGTTTAAGTGCTCCACCGCCTGTTCAGCGTTGCAAACGTAGTTGCCGTGCGACAGCATAATTCCTTTCGGATTGGCGGTTGTTCCCGAAGTGTAGGAAATATTGGCCAGTGAATCGGGAGTAACGGCTTTCATCCGTTCTTCCAGTGCCGACGGATTGTCGGCCAGCAACTTCTTTCCCTTTTCGATGACGGAGTCGAACAAGATTTCATCTTCCTGCAAGGTTTCTTCCGGGTCAAGCAGGATGTACCGCCTGACAGTAGAAAAGGCTCCCTTCATCGGACGGATTTTTGCTATTTGCTGATCGGAAGCCATAATCGCGCAACATTCGGAATGATTCACGCGAAAACGGATGTCCTGCTCCGTTTCCAGTTTCACGGAAAGCGGGACGCAGACAGCCCCCGCATGCAGCACGCCAAGCTCACCGATTACCCAGTTGTTTTTTCCTTCGGAAATCAGGGCAACACGATCGCCTGCCTCGATTCCCAAAGCGATTAATCCGGCGGCAAATTGGCGGGCTTTTTCCTGAACTTCTTTGTACGTGAGTGAAGTGTAATCCGTTCCGGTTCGTGCTTCGTAAAGAAACGGACGTTCGCTGTACTTTTCGACAGCTTCGTTCAAAAAGGAGATGATTGTTTTGCTCATCGATGTAGGATTTAATTTTCTGCCGCAAATTTACTGTTTTTTATGGAATACTACTCCCTCCGCTTTGTTCATTTCGGGGCCGTCGCTCCATCCCGATTCCACGACCGTTTCAATAAATTGATACCCCGCGTACACCGCCGTGATAGTTGATTTGGACGAACAGCCTCAAAATGAAATAAGGTTCGGCGCGCGGGTAACGCTCAAAATGGAAGAGGCCGGGAGAATCTCCTTTATATCGCCTTTGGCCAATGCGTTGACGAATAAAAAAGAGAAAAATTAGGTTAAGTACCGTTTTATCAAACAAAAACTCCCCTCAGGTTTCTCTGAAAGGAGCTTTTTGTGCGGCTGAAGGGACTCGAACCCCCACGCCTCTCGGCACCAGATCCTAAGTCTGGCGCGGCTACCAATTACGCCACAGCCGCAAGCCCGTTTTTATTTGCGAGTGCAAAGGTAACATTAAATTTTTATTTTTCGTGGCTTTTGTTAAAGTTATTTCTCCCGGACAATCTCCCTGATGACTTCGGGAAAATGGTTGTATTCCAGCTGGTGTACTCTTCGGGCCATATCGTCGGGAGTGTCGCCGGGAAGTACTTCGCAGGTAGCCTGGAAAATGATGGCGCCTTCATCGTAGTGTTCATTAACATAATGTATGGATATCCCCGATTCCTTTTCGCCGGCCTCGATTACCGCGCGGTGAACGCGGTCGCCGTACATCCCTTTCCCTCCATACTTGGGGAGCAAAGCCGGATGAATGTTGATTATCCTGTTGGGGAAAGCTTTCAGCAGCGGGGGCGACACTTTCAGCAGAAAGCCTGCCAACACGATAAAGTCGATGTTGTATTGCCGTAACGTTTCCAAAATCAAGTCCGCTTCGTCGAATTCCGTTTTGGAAAAGGTATAGGACGGAACTCCCAGTTTTTTGGCCCGTTCGTGCACAAAAGCTTCCTTTTTGTTGGAAAGGATCAACGCTATTTCAATTTCGTCGTTACCGGAAAAATACCGGGCAATGTTCTCGGCGTTTGAACCGTTACCCGAGGCAAATATGGCTATTCTCTTCATAAGACAGGTGTGGGTTTTGCACAAAAAAACAGCAAATGTGCATAATTTTTGAATTTATTGATTGAAAAATTGTGTGGTTAAAGAAAAATTGATTTACTTTGCATCCACAAAATTAAGAAGAAAATATCTTTTATTTACTAATTTAATTCATAAAAAGTTATGTCTGAAGTAGCACAAAGAGTAAAATCGATCATTGTCGATAAATTAGGTGTTGAAGAGTCTGAAGTAACGGAAACTGCCAGCTTTACCAATGATCTGGGAGCTGATTCACTTGACACTGTTGAGTTGATCATGGAATTCGAAAAAGAATTCAATATCTCCATTCCGGACGATCAAGCTGAAAAAATTTCCACGGTAGGTGATGCTATCGCTTACGTTGAACAACACGCCAAATAAAAAATCCACAAGTAAAATTCATGGAATTAAAAAGAGTAGTAGTAACAGGTCTGGGAGCTGTAACGCCGTTGGGAAACGATGTTAAGACAACATGGGAGAATACCGTGGCGGGAAAAAGCGGGGCCGGACCTATTACTCTTTTCGATGCATCTTTGTTCAAGACACAATTTGCCTGCGAGGTAAAAAATTTTGATCCCAACGAGCTTTTTGACCGGAAAGAGGCCCGGAGATTCGACCGTTATTCCCAGCTTGCCCTCAAAGCAGCGAAAGAGGCGATAGAGAACTCGGGACTTGATCTGGAAAAAGAAGACACCAACCGGATCGGAGTTATCTTCTCCGCCGGGATTGGAGGCATCAAAACTTTTGAGGAAGAGGTTGGTAATTACTATCTTACGCAGGATAAAGGGCCTCGATTCAACCCTTTTTTCATTCCGAAAATGATAGCCGATATTGCCGCCGGGCATATCTCTATGATTTACGGACTGAGAGGTCCCAATTACGCAACCGTTTCGGCATGCGCATCATCTACAAACGCCATCGCCGATGCTTTTAATCTCATCCGACTGAATAAGGCAAACGTTATTATTACCGGTGGTGCCGAAGCAACCATCAGCGCCTCGGCTGTGGGCGGATTTAACGCCATGCATGCGCTTTCTACCCGTAACGATTCGCCCGAAACCGCTTCGCGCCCCTTTAGCGCCAGCCGGGACGGCTTCGTCATGGGAGAGGGTGCTTCGAGCCTGATTCTCGAAGAGCTGGAACACGCTCTTGCACGCGGGGCGCATATTTACGCCGAAGTAGCAGGTGCCGGCATGTCGGCCGATGCTCACCACATCACGGCTTCCCATCCCGATGGTTTGGGAGCCAAACTGGTAATGTACAACGCTTTGGAGGATGCACAAATGCAACCCGAAGATATAGATTACATCAATGTCCACGGAACATCTACGCCGGTAGGTGATATTTCGGAAGTGAAAGCCATAAAGGAGGTGTTTGGGGAACACAGTTACAAGCTGAACATCAGTGCAACCAAGTCGATGACGGGGCACCTGTTGGGCGCCGCCGGTTCACTGGAAGCCATGTTTTGTGCTTTAGCCATTGATAACCAGATTGTTCCACCGACAATCAATTTCACCGAAGGCGACGAAGATCCGGAGATCGATTATAATCTTAACTTCACATTCAACCAAGCTCAAAAACGCGAGTTAAGAGCTGTACTATCGAATACATTTGGCTTTGGAGGCCATAACGCAAGCGTAATCCTTAAGAAATACACCAAGTAATGTGTTAAGAAAGTTTATGCGAAAAGTAAGGGCCATTCCCCGCAAGGGAAAAGAACCCTACTTTTCATTTTACAAAATGTTGGGATTTTATCCCGATAGAATTGATCTGTACCGGGAAGCATTGACGCACAGATCGTCATCCATACGCTCAAGTTCGGGAAAGTGGGTCAATAATGAACGGCTTGAGTTTCTGGGTGATGCCATTCTGGATGCCATTGTCGCCGATATTTTGTACAAGAAGTTCGAAAACAAAAAAGAGGGGTTCCTTACCAGTACCCGCTCGAGGATTGTTCAACGCGAGACGTTGAACAAAATTGCCATTGAAATAGGGATTGATAAAATCATTACTTCATCCACCCGGAATCTTGCTCACAACACCAACATTTACGGCGATGCCTTAGAGGCACTGATTGGCGCGATCTACCTCGACCAGGGTTACCGCGTGGCGAAAAGTTTCGTCTTTGAAACGCTCATCAAGCAACACATCGATATCGATATCGTGTTGAAAAGTGAGGTCGATTTCAAGTCGCGCCTGATCGAGTGGGGACAGAAATACAAAATAGACGTTGGCTTCGAGGTGACCGATTCTTCGTACGATGAGCAAAACAATCCCGTTTTTGAATCGCGGGTTATTGTCGGCGGGATGGATCTGGGCTCAGGAAAAGGGTATTCCAAAAAAGAATCGCATCAGAAGGCGGCAAAGAAAGCCATCAAGAAGTTGCGGAATGATAATGACCTTCTGGAAAAACTTCTCGAAAAAGGGAAAAGCGAATCTGAAGAGACGGCAGGGAAAGTGGAAGAGGGCATGCCGGTAGAACTCTAAGGTACATCTTATGCCCAGACACCGAAGGATATCCCCATCCTTCTTCCCTGCTGTACCAAAGGGGTATCCACGGTTACCAGGCGAAGCTTGCCCGCCACTTCCTCCAAGGGCACGTCGGCTATTGTATTGTTGATCTGCGCCACCATGCGCCCGAACTTCCCTTCGTGAATGAGTTGTGCTGCATGGCCGCCGAGCAAAGTGCCTAAATTACGGTCTGCGGGAGATGGCGACCCTCCGCGCTGGATGTATCCGAGAACGGTTTCGCGGGTTTCAAATCCGGTTTGCCTTTCAATCTCATGGGCGAAATACATGGCCGGCCTTTCGTTGCTTCCTTGTATTTCAATTCCCTCGGCGACCGCCACGATGGAATAGGCTTTCCCCATTTCCATCCGTTTTTTTATCTTGTCGATAATTACCTTCATGTTGTAGCCAAGTTCGGGGAGCAGAATAATGTCGGCCCCTCCGGCCATTCCGGCATACAGCGTGATCCAGCCGGCATGGTGCCCCATAAGTTCAATAACCATGACGCGGCGGTGGGAGCTTGCCGTGGAATGCAGGCGGTCGATGGCATCCGTAGCGATATTGACGGCGGTGTCGAATCCGAAGGTAACATCGGTTCCGTACACATCGTTATCGATGGTTTTTGGAATTCCCACTACGTTCAGCCCCAGTTCGGAAAGCATCCACGTGGTTTTTTGCGTGCCGTTTCCCCCGATGCAAACCAGGCAGTCGAGACCCAGCTCGTGGTAGCATTTTTTTATCTCCTCCCGGTCTTTTTCGTCGGGCGAGGTGATTTTTTTACGGAACACTTTTTCGCGGGCTGTTCCCAATATGGTGCCGCCCAGGTTAAGAATGCCGGAGAGCGACGCGTCGGACAGGTCGATAACGTCCTTGTAAAGCAGGCCGGAAAATCCGTTCTGAATGCCGATTACCTTCATTCCGTAATTGTTGATGGCTGTTTTTCCAACGCCCCGTATGGTCGCGTTGATTCCGGGACAGTCGCCGCCGGAAGTGAGAATTCCAATTTTCATACTGTTTCTGATTTTCTTGCTTGAGTTCCGGTACAAAGGAAACAAAAAAGGATTAAAAAGTGAAATGATATAAGGAATATTTTGGGATTTGCCGGATGGCAGATTGCCTTGCTGAAATTATCATTCATGGCGATATTGTTGTTTATGATTATTTAACAGGATTAGTGTTGCTTTTTTGATGGGAAATATATAAAATCGTGATTCAATTTGTTATGTTGTCAGTCGAAATGTGCCGGATTGTTTGGCGGAAAGTTATTTACTTCATAATATTGATAATAAGTTTAAGTGCTACCATTCTAGGGGCGTATCAAATATTCTATAATAACCACCGGCATTCTGTATTCATTTTCGCATTGGGATTAACAGGTATTATGTCCTTTATGAAGAAAACGATATTCAGATTATTGGTCGCAATTCTTGGACTGATTATTATATTGTTGAGTAAACCGCCTATTCATCTTTTCTAAATAAAATGGTAACAGGTTGTCCTGGCTGTTATGCTGCTGACAGGAAGCATTAAAGTAGACAGATTGTTGTTAAAGACATCTTGTATAAAATGAAGGCAATAAAGATATTAACGGTCATTTTTTTTACGGCCGTATTCATCGTAATAAATGCTCAGACAGTTAATAAAACTACCGTTTCACTAAAATATACGGATATATTGGCGAGTAGTGGAGACAGCCTTTTGGAAACTGATCAAACTGCAAAATATTTGAATTATGATTTTTCCGGTATTTTGAAACCTCATCGTGTTCTTGGTATTATCGGCGACAATTATCAACGCTTGCAGATGAAATTCTTGAGAATCGAAAAAAATGAAAACAATGAAAACAATCCAGCAGAATATATTGTCTTTGGACAATCTAAAGTCAATAATAATATCTGCGATTACAAAGGAAAGATTGTCGTTGAAAAAATACAAGAGACCATTCGTTTCAGACATGGACTCGATAATATGTATAAAGGCAAATATCTTGTTTCGGGAATGTTAACTGCAAAATACACCCTGCACGAAGACAGTACGCAAAATAATGCGGGACTGTTTGCCGGAACCCTGCATTCATTATGGTATATTGATAGTGAGAATAACTTAAGATATGATGACATGTTTTCATTTTCGGACCGTTATTATAACAATGCATATGTCGGAACCTGGCAGTCATATGAAACCTGTAAGAAAAAAATCTGTAATTTCGGTGAATACAGGATTCCTTTTACAAAATCGGATTTTGATATAGGGTCTGGAGAATTTTATCCAAATCCAAAATATAAAAATACTGGATGGCAAAAATACGGTTCTTCGGAAGAAGAATGGTGAAAAAGAACTTAATAACAAACATAAAATAAATGCACCGGCCAAAGATATCCGTATTGATCCCGCTTTACAATTCAGCGGCTTTTATACGCGAGACCATCGACAGTGTGTTGGCCCAGACTTTTAGCGATTTCGAGCTGTTGCTGATGGACGACGGTTCCAGTGATGACACAGCCGATATTGTAAGGACATACCAGGATCCGCGTATCCGGTATGAACGTTGTCCCCACGATTTTTCCGGGACATTCAACCGGGGAGTGGACATAGCCCGGGGCAAATATGTCGCGCTGCTCGACCATGACGACATGATGGTTCCCCGCCGTCTCCAAATGCAATACGATTTTATGGAATCCCGTCCCGATATCGTGGCTTGCGGGGGAATCATGCGGACTTCCGGCAAAATCTCGATAGATTGGGTTCCGGTGCTTGAATATGACCGGATCATCCTGGAATATAATAAACGCATTATATATTTGCGGTTAATTTTGTCAATTCGTTATTTGGGTTTTCAAACTGCGCCCAGTATCTGTTGATGTCATACTTCAAATCATCGATACAAGCAAAATACCTGTTGTGGGTAACATTGCTCCTTGTCTTCCTCCACATCATTTCAATGGCATTTAA
>JBGZJM010000117.1:0-2969 GCA_041848845.1 Petrimonas sp.
AAGGATTATTCAAGGACAAAGAAGAAATTGAGACCAGTCCCGATCAAAGCACATTCGGACGCATTCGTCCGGGAGACATCAAGTACCGGGACGTAAATGGAGACGGACGTATTAATGAGGATGACCGGGTTCCCCTTTCCTACGGCAACCAAGTACCCCGCATGATGTACGGAGCCGGAGGGGATTTTCGTTATAAGGACTTCACGGTAGCCATACTCTTTAGGGGTGCCACCAAGGTAGAATACTACCGTTCAGGTATTGATATTTATCAGTTTGGGCCCAACGCTCCCGGTTGGATTCCATTCTACAACGGAGACCTTGGAAACGTAATAAAGCTGGTAAACAATCCGAAGAACAGATGGACACCCGCATGGTACTCAGGCGATCCCGCCACGGAAAATCCAAATGCTGAATTCCCAAGACTCTCGTACGGAAACAACAACAATAACTCGCAGCTTTCCTCTTTCTGGAAACGCGACGGATCCTACATCCGTCTTCAGGAAGTCAGTTTGCGCTATAAACTGAAGGACCGGAACTGGACAAAAGCCGTTGGGTTGTCGTCCATCGATCTCGAATTCGTAACCAACAACGTGTTTACCATAGATAAAGTAAAATACTTCGATCCCGAGCAAGCACATTATAACGGAGGGGCCTATCCGATTCCCACATCCTATACTTTTCAATTATACCTGAACTTTTAAAATATAAAATTTATGAAATTATTTTCAAGAATCATATTATTACTTGGAATAGTAATCGTCGCCACGTTCAGTTCCTGTAATTTCCTTGATGTGGATACTTATTTTGAGGACACCTTCAGACAAGACTCCATATTTCACAGTCAAAAAAATGCCGAAGGCTATCTCTGGAATACTCCAAAAGATTTCCCCGATCCGGGTGCAATTTGGGGGAATTCCTGGTATCCGGGACAGATGGCGTCAGATGAAATAACCGCAAGATGGAGAACAGGAGAGTTCCCCGGAATTTTGTTCACTGTTGGTGAAATAAACGAAAGAAACTTGAGCAGTTTCAATATCTGGCCCGGTATGTACAGGATTATACGCCGATGCAACACCATGCTTGCCGAGGTTGACAACGTGGGCGATATGTCAACCCGCGACAAGCAACTCTACAAAGGATACGTGCATTTCATGCGCGGATACGCTTATTATCACTTGCTCATGAACTGGGGACCTTGCCTCATTCTGGGGGACGACGTTCTCCTCAGCTCAGAACCGGCATCGGCCTACGACAAAGAACGCTCTACCTACGACGAATCCGTGGAGTATATTTGCAATGAATTTTCGATGGCGGCACAAGTATTACCGACCTCTGCCCAGCAATCCATCAGCTATTACCAGCGTCCGACCAAAGGAGCTGCATTGGCTCTTATTGCCCGTTTACGCCTTTATCACGCCTCTCCTTTATTTAACGGAGGCGATGCTGCCCGGCGCAGTTTCGGAACGTGGAAGAGAAAAAGTGACGGGACTTACTATGTGAATCAAAGCTACGACGCAAAGCGCTGGGCAATTGCGGCCGCAGCAGCAAAAGCAGTTATTGACATGGGATTATATGATTTACATACAGTGGAGGCTGATCCTCGCAACCCTTACCCATTAGCAGACAATGTGCCTACCGACAACTATCCCAACGGAGCCGGAGGAATTGACCCGTATTACTCCTTCTCGCACATGTTCAACGGTGAGGGTATTTTACAGACAAACAAGGAGTTTATCTGGGCTACTGAATCGAACAATGTATACAATTATACGCGCCATTCGTTCCCGGTTTATTTCGGAGGATGGGGAGGCATGTCCGTCCCGCAGCGGGTGGTTGATGCCTTTCTGATGGCGGACGGACGGACCATCCACGATGCATCAGTCGAATACCCTTATGAAAATGACCTCACACAAACTATCGGAGGAAGTGGGAGAAACCTGGGTTCATATGTTTTAAGAGGCAATGTTCCTAAAATGTATGATAATCGTGAGCCCCGTTTTTATGCCTCCATCGGTTTTCCCGGCAGTTACTGGCCTATGAATTCGGCCTCGCAGGATGCAACCTATAGCAAGAAACAATTTTGGTTCTCAAAAGAAGACAATTCCGGTATTACCGGCGCGGGTAACAACATCAACGACTATTGCGTAAGCGGATATGTTCCGGTAAAGTTTATCCACCCCGACGATTCCTGGGCCAATGGAAAAGGGAATGTAAAGTCGGCTTTCGTTACCCGTCCCAAACCATTTCCCATTATTCGTTATGCGGAAATATTACTGGAGTATGCAGAAGCATTGAACAACGTTGAAGGTTCGGTAACGGTTGAATCATTGGACGAAACCGGAAACCCGACAACAGTAACCGTTACCCGCGATATACAGGAAATAGCGCGTCATTTCAACAAGATTCGTTACAGGGCAGGCCTTCCCGGGGCAACCGATGCACAACTGGCAAGTAAAGAGGAATTCCAGAAAGTAGTCATGAATGAGCGGCAGATTGAATTGTTTAACGAAGGATATCGCTACTTCGACACACGTCGGTGGGGAACATTTTTGGACCAGGATGCCAATACGTCTAACTGGCGTGGACTCAATGTAGAGAAAGACCGAACCAATGCCGGTAACAACGAAGGGTTTTGGGATATTGTCACAATCAACACCCAAAATATCCGAGACCGCATTGCAAAACCATCCATGGTTCTTTTACCTATCCCTCACGATGAATTGCTGAAAGTTCCTGCCATGGATCAGAATCCGGGTTGGGACAGATAATAGTTAAGGAAAATATTAATTAAACTCACTTAAAATGAAAAATAGTATAAAGCTCGTTTTTGTATCTCTCGCTGGGTTCGCATGTGGAGCCTGTAACTCTTACGATTTTGAGCAAGAACAATACAGGAATGAAATTAACTTGCTCAGCAACTCAGACATGGTTTACGACCGTCAAGTATCCATGCTTCAACCCGGAGGAGA
>JBGZJM010000118.1:0-6717 GCA_041848845.1 Petrimonas sp.
AAATGTTACAAACGCAGGTACAAGTCAATTAAACCGTGCAAAAATTGATTATACCAGCGGAAAATTCAATGCCGTGCCCGATGCCAGAAGCATCACGCAGTGGGTGCAGTATACCCGCGGAGATTACGGCTTAGGGATTTATGCCGGCGAAGGATCAGCCGATTGGATTTATAAAGTTAGAAAGATAACTACACCTCCCTATTCCGGTTTCGACGCCGACCCCGTCCGCGCCATCCAAAACTACAAAGCCCGCAAACGAAAAGAAAAAGTGGACAGGATAAAGAAAGCATACGGGCAGGAATGATGTAATTTTTATCAAACTCCACCTTGCCAACTTAAAATAAATGATTAATTTTGGGAAATTAAATCTCTTTTATGAGATTGACTGTGTACGTAAACAAAAAAATACATGGCCGTATGAAAAAATTTATCCATAAAGACTTTCTGCTGCAAACGGATGCCGCGCGCGAGTTGTATCACGAACACGCTAAAAAGCAACCCATTATCGATTACCATTGCCACCTGGATCCCGCGCATATTGCTGCCGACCGGAAATTCGACAACCTGGGACAAATCTGGCTTGAGGGCGACCATTATAAGTGGCGTGCCATGAGGAGCAACGGAATTGACGAACGCTACTGTACGGGCAAAGAGACGTCGGATTGGGAAAAATTCGAAAAATGGGCCGAGACCGTACCCTATATCATGCGCAACCCACTCTATCACTGGACCCACCTGGAGTTGAAAACGGCTTTTGGCGTGGAAGAGTTGCTTAACCCCGAATCGGCCGGAAGAATCTACGATACGTGTACGGAAAAACTCAGAACCCCTGAATTTTCTGCCCGGGGGCTCATGAAAAAATACAATGTTGAAGTGGTTTGTACAACCGATGATCCGACCGATACGCTGGAACATCACATCGCTTTAAAGAACGAGGGTTTTGAAATTAAGGTCCTGCCTACCTGGCGACCGGACAAAGCCATGGCGGTTGAAAATCCGGTTGAATACCGGGCTTATGTTGAAAAATTATCCAAATCTTCTGGAATCACCATTCTCAAATTCAACGATTTAATCGAAGCACTAAGAAACCGACACGATTTCTTTGCGTCTGTTGGCTGTAAATTATCCGACCACGGAATAGAGGAGTTTTATGTCGCGCCTTACACAACGGCAGAAACAGAAAGCATTTTCGACAAAGTGTATGGAGGAAGTGAATTATCAAAGGAAGAAGTCCTGAAATTCAAATCGGCCATGCTCCACGAAGGGGCTGTTATGGATTGGGAGAAAGGCTGGACACAGCAGTTCCATTACGGAGCTATCCGCAACAACAACACCCGGTTATTTAATCAACTGGGACCTGACACAGGCTTCGACTCCATGGGTGATTTCAGTGTGGCAAAGGCCATGAGCCGCTTTTTTGACCAACTGGATAAAAGCAACAAATTAACCAAAACCATTATTTACAACCTCAATCCTAAGGATAACGACATGCTGGCCACCATGATAGGGAACTTTCAGGACGGATCCATTGCTGGCAAAATGCAATTCGGCTCCGGATGGTGGTTTCTCGACCAGAAAACCGGCATGGAAGCACAAATGAATTCATTATCCAACCTGGGACTATTAAGCCGGTTTGTAGGGATGCTTACCGATTCGCGCAGTTTCCTCTCCTATCCCCGGCACGAATATTTCCGCCGTATACTGTGCAACCTTATCGGAAACGACATCGAAAACGGTTTATTGCCCAAATCGGAAATGGATTTTTTGGGACAAATGGTAGAAAACATTTCCTATTACAACGCAAAAAAATTCTTCGACTTTTAATAAAAACATAACCGCATGAAACTAGAAAAATTCAGTATCGGAACCGGCGACCGCTTCTCGCATCAGGGAGAAGCGCAATTGAGAGCCATTTTAAGGGCGAACCGGAAAGGGGTTAACATAACTCCCGTATGGAATAAGTCCAACAGGGAGCATATCTATGTGGGGTCAACACCCGAAGATGTCAGGAAAGAGGCCGATTCCGCCGTGCGAAACCTTCATTTCACGGGCAACTATTTTGTCGATGCCGATCATATTAACCTCAACACGGTAGGGCCGTTTGTCGCATCGGCCGATTTCTTCACGCTGGACGTCGCATCGTTTATCGGTAAAGAAAGCTCCGAAGAAGAGGTGAATCTGTTTTTATCCTCCTGCAGAAAATACCGGGGAGAATTAAGCATACCGGGTATGAACATGCCCCTTCGGATAACCGAAGATTTACTGAGAAATATCGCCCGAAAATTTTTGGCGGCCACTCAGCAGGCAGCCGACATTTACACTTTTCTGAAAAACGAAAAAGGCGCGGGCAATTTCATCACGGAAGTATCGATGGATGAGGTGGAATCGCCACAAACACCTGTTGAAATGCTTTTTATTCTTAAGATGCTGGCGGACAAGGGTGTTCCGGTTCAGACCATCGCGCCGAAATTTACCGGGCGTTTCAATAAAGGCGTTGACTATGTGGGAGATTTGGCTCAATTCGAAAAGGAATTCGAGGAAGACGTGTTGGCAATTGATTTTGCGGTAAAAGAATTCGGGCTTCCCGAAGAACTGAAATTGAGCGTCCACTCCGGCAGTGACAAGTTCTCCATTTACCCGATAATGGCAAAAATAATTCGCAGGCACGACAAGGGATTACACCTGAAAACAGCCGGTACCACCTGGCTCGAAGAAGTCATAGGCCTGGCAATGGCGGGAGGCGAAGCATTGGCGCTGGCCAAAAAGATCTATGCCGGTTCATACAACCGGAAAGACGAACTGTGCGCGCCTTACGCCGATGTCATTGACATAGACTCCGCCAAACTTCCTTCCGTGGAGGAAGTCAACCGATGGCCGAGTGAAAAATTCGCGGACACATTGCGCCATATCCCCGGACATCCCGACTACAATTCCAACTTCCGCCAACTCATTCACGTGGCTTATAAAGTAGCTGCCGAATTGGGAAATGAATACACCGACGCGCTTAAACAACATGCCGACATAATCGGATCCTGCGTGGAAGAAAACATTTACGACAGGCACCTGAAAAGGCTTTTTAATTTGTAAGCCCAATAAATGTCGCATAAATACTTAAAAAGTTGTCACCTTCGGCGAGATCACGCTTCGTCTGGCCATCATCCGGGACAACAGGTAATCATTCATTCACTTGATAAAAGAAACAAATCATGAGTAATCTACAAACGGGAAAGATGACCAATCACCGGTGGACCATCGTTGTGATGCTGTTTATGGCCACCACGGTGAACTACCTCGACAGGCAGGTGCTGTCCCTGACATGGGCCGACTTTATCGCGCCGGAGTTCCACTGGACCAACAGCGACTACGGCACCATCACGGGGCTCTTCTCCATTTTTTATGCCGTGTCGATGCTCTTCGCCGGCAAATTCATCGACTGGATGGACACCAGGAAAGGGTTTCTCTGGGCCATCGGCGTATGGTCGTCCGGCGCGGTGATGCATGCCTTCTGCGGCCTCCTGACTGCCGGTGTCACTGCCGGCGAGTGGACCATGAGCTTCCACGGCGCGCGCCAGGCTATCGGAACAGTTGCAGACATATCGCTGGTGGTTTCCGTGAGCGTCACCCTCTTCGTGTTTGCACGCCTGGTCCTGGCCATCGGCGAGGCGGGCAACTTCCCCGCCGCCATCAAGGCCACCGCCGAGTACTTTCCCAAGAAAGACAGGGCCTATGCCACCAGCATCTTCAACTCGGGCGCGCAGATCGGGGCCCTGCTGGCACCCCTCACCATTCCTTTCATTGCCAAGGCATGGGGCTGGGAAATGGCTTTCATCGTGATCGGGTCCCTCGGTTTCGTCTGGATGGGATTCTGGGTGTTTATCTACCACAAACCGGAAAAGAGCAGGAAGGTGAACGCCCTCGAGCTGGCCTATATCAACCAGGATGATGCGACCGACGCCACGGAAGGAAGGGTGAAGGCCGACGGGAACGCCGGCAAGAAGGTCTCCTTCAGCAAGGCATTCAAATACAAACAGACCTGGTCGTTCGCCGTGGGTAAATTCCTTACCGACGGGGTATGGTGGTTCCTGCTCTTCTGGATACCGGCATACCTGAGTTCGGTCTACGGTCTTGACTCCACCCGGAGCGCACCCCACGTGTTTGTGGTGTATGCCATCTCCATGATATCGGTTTTTGCAGCCGGTTATTTCCCGGCCTATTTCATGGAAAAGAAAAAGCTGGATCCCTACCGGGGGCGCATGCGGGCGATGCTGCTCTTCGCCTTCTTCCCCCTGCTGATCCTGCTGGCACAGCCGCTGGGAGGCTTGTCGGTCTGGCTTCCGGTAATCATCATCGGAATCGCCGCTGCCGCACACCAGTCCTGGTCGGCCAACATCTTCACCACGGTGAGCGACATGTTCCCCAGGCATGCGGTGGGTACCATCACCGGCATCGGGGGCATGGCCGGGGGCATGGGCTCCTTCTTCATCAACAAGAGCTCCGGCGTACTGTTCGACTACGCGGACGGCACTCACATGAAGTTCCTGGGCTACGAAGGAATTGAATCGGGCTATTTCATCATCTTCATCTTCTGTGCCGTCGCCTACCTGCTGGGATGGGTCATCATGAAGTCCCTGGTGCCGAAATATCAGCTGATAACCGATATGTAAACGAAAAACAAGGCAATTATACCTGTTTATACCACTCCGAATACATCAAGTAATTAGCCGCTATTTTTTGATTGATCTCTTTCGATTGTTCGGGGTCTACTTTCTTTACAAATTTTGCCGGGACACCCGCATAGATGCTTCCGGGTTCCACCCGCGTGCCGCTCAGAACGAGTGCGCCGGCAGCAATAATGGCACCCTCACCCACCACGGCATGATCGAGGATGATGGCTCCCATCCCGATCAAGGCTCCGCTTTCGATTGTCGCTCCGTGAATGACGGCGTTATGTCCAACCGATACATCATCGCCCAGGATGGAAACCGATTTTTCATAAAGCGTATGAATAACCGCGCCATCCTGTACATTCACACGATCCCCCAGGCGAATGGAATTGACATCGCCCCGCAACACGGCTCCATACCAGATACTGCAATCCTTGCCCATCACAACGTCACCGATAACGACCGCCGTTTCCGCCAAAAATGCATTATCGCCGATTTCCGGAGTAAACCCGCGAACCGATTTTATTATTGCCATACGAACGAATTACGAATTAAATCTGCTCCGCTCCCCCAACCCGACTTTATCCATCAGGCACTTACTGAAAATCAAAAAAAGGTATTTTGATTTTCAGCAGAAAAGACTTATCGGAGGAGACTCAAAAATCAAAAATCTTGAACTTTCAACTTCCAACCTCAAATCCCAAACCAGCAACCCCAATTTAAATGGGCCTTGTCTTTTCCTTCAACCACTCTCTTTCCGTTTTATTCAAGTGTTTCTTTAACTTACTGTACACCATTTCGTGGTACGAGTTGAGCCACTTGATCTCTTTTTTCGTCAGTAATTTCTTCACTATGGGTTTGGTGTCGATCGGACAAAGCGTGATGGTTTCAAAACCGTAGAATGTGCCGAAATCTTCTGTTTTCGCATATTCCTGTGTTACGATAAGGTTCTCGATCCGGATCCCGTATTCGTTGGCGCGATAAATGCCCGGCTCGTTGGAGGTGACCATACCCACTTTCAATACCGTGGGATTTTCCTCGAGACGAATGCTCTGGGGGCCCTCGTGCACATTGAGAAAATGCCCGATGCCGTGTCCTGTCCCGTGCCAGTAGGTCTGGCAATTATCCCACAATGCCTTGCGTGCCAGAACGTCGAGTTGCAAACCGCGCGTCCCTTCGGGATAAACTACCGTCGCAATACCGATGTGCCCTTTCAGCACATTGGTGTAATCCTCCCTCATTTGTTTGGTAAGTTCACCCACGGCTACCGTACGGGTGATGTCGGTGGTACCGTCGCGGTATTGCCCGCCGGAATCGATCAGCAACAAGCCTTTCGGCTCTATTTTAAGGCAGGTGTCGGGTTGTGCCCGATAATGGATAACGGCTCCGTTCCGGGCATATCCCGCTATGGTTGAAAAACTCTCACCCACAAACAAATCCTGTTGTGAACGAAATTCACGCAACTTTTCATCCACCGTAATTTCCGTTACGCCTCCTTCGGGCACCGCTTTTTCAAGCCACATGAAGAACTTCACCAAGGCCACCCCGTCTTTAACCATGGCATGACGGAAACCGTCGAGTTCGGTTTCGTTCTTGACAGCTTTCATCAAGTCCACCGGCGAGGGAACATCGATGACCCTGCACGTTGCCGGGAGGGTCCGGTACAACTTGTAATTGATTTTATGACCGGTAAGGCAAACGGCCGTGTTTTCGGGTAAATTGGCAACATGGCTGAAAACCCGGTCGTAATCGTCAATTTTCACGCCTTGTTTCAAGAGGGTATTTTTGGTAAGGTCGTCCAGTTTTTCTTCATCTACAAAAAGGACGCTTTCTTCTTTCGACACGTAACCGTAGGCAACGGCCACCGGATTAAAATCAACATCGCTGCCGCGCATGTTAAAGATCCAGGCTACGGCATCCAGGGTAACGGCAATTAACCCGTCGGCTCCCAATCTGTCGAGTTCGTCACGGATTCTTTCGATCTTGCTTTTAGTGGATTCCCCGGTAATCTCCTCGGGCAAAAGAAAAACCTTGTTCCCGGGAATTTCCGGAC
>JBGZJM010000119.1:0-3541 GCA_041848845.1 Petrimonas sp.
CGGGAAAATCCACTTCTCCTCGCCCCGGCGAACGCTATCCCACCGGGAAATGGTATCCCGCGCGGAATATCCGCGATACCGGTTATCACGGATAATCCTCCGCAGCAGCCGGTTGTCCGCCGGCGGAATCCAGTTGTGGTTGTCCAGCGAGATGGAGGTGAGTGCCGAAACATAAACCATAAACTTCTTGTCGCGGGCAATGTGTTCCGTCAGCTTGGGATTGAGCGCATGAATCCCCTCAACGATCAGCACACTTTTTTTATCCATTGCGAGACGACGGTTCCGAAACTCCCTTTTTCCGGTCACAAAATTGTAAGACGGCAACTCAATCTCTTCCTCGTTAAGCAAGGCGATGATCTGATTCTCGAAAAGCTCCAGGTCAATAGCGTAAAGCGATTCGTAATCTTTTTCGCCGAACTCGTCCAGCGGAGTGAGGTCGCGGTCGATAAAATAATCATCAAGAGAGATGCCCAGCGGCTTCAGCCTGTTCACATAAAGTTGCACCTCCAGCCGCTTCCGGAAGGTTGTTTTCCCGGATGAAGACGGCCCCGAGATCAGCACAACCCGCAAACCATCGTTGTGTCTTTCCGTAATTTCCCTGGCAATATCGGCGATTTCATTCGCCTGATAAGCTTCCGAAACCTGAATGATCTCCGAAATTTTATTCGTCCGGATAGCCTTGTTCAGATCGCCCACATTATCCAGCCTGCTTATTTTCAGAAACTCGAGATGCTCCCTGTAAACCTTCAGCAACTTCTGCTGCGGGATGACCGGTTCCAGCTCGACCGGATTCTGCCTGTTGGGTACCACAAGCAAAAAGCCGCCGTTATAGGGAACCACGTCAAACAAATGAAGATAGGCCGATGAAGGCAGCAGGCAACCGTAATAATAATCGACATAATTGTCCAGTTTTGAGTAACGCGCATAGAGCAAATCATCGGAGGTCTCGAGCAACAGCGCCTTATCCTCCATCCCGTTTTCGCGGAACAGCTTTACCACTTCCGCAATCTCTTCTTCCACCTGAATAAACGGAATATCGGCATCGATAATTTCCTGCATCCGTTTTTTTACCGCCATCAGTTCCTTTTCCCCTACCTCCATGTTGCTTTCTATGTGGAAATAATATCCCCTCGAAACGGCGTGCTCAATATACACTTCCGCATCCGGCAAGGTATCGTCAACGGCTTTCGACAGCACGAAGCACAACGAGCGGACGTACGTGCGCATGGCCGAAGAGTCACTGATGTCGACGTACTCCACCCTGCGCGGACGGTAGACCCGGTATGTCAGCGATTCCGTTTTGTTGTTTACTTTTGCATTCGCGATGAGGTATGGTTTCTTCACTCCGAACACTTCGATCAGCTCTTCCAGGGAAGAACCTACCCTGACATCCTTGTATTCATTGGTATTAAGACAATGAATACGAACCGTATCAATCATGTTTTTTTCAATTAATTTTCACAAATATTTGCAATAAAGCCTATTTTAGCTATATTTGCACGCTAATATACGCTATTTTTGGAAAATGGACTACAGTTTCTTCGACTTTTTAAAGCTCATAGGTTCACTTGCATTATTCCTTTACGGCATGAAGATTATGAGCGAAGGCCTGCAAAAACTGGCCGGAAATAAGCTCAGAACCATTTTGTCGGCGATGACAAAAAACCGTGTCATGGGGGTATTGACAGGAATCCTGATCACCGCACTCATCCAGTCTTCGTCAGCCACTACGGTTATGGTGGTGAGTTTTGTCAATGCCGGATTGCTGAGCCTGGTCCAATCCATCGGCGTGATCATGGGGGCCAATATCGGGACAACGGTTACGGCGTGGATAATTGCCCTGTTCGGGTTCGGAAAATTTTCCATCAGCGCTTTATCCATTCCGTTGATGGGAATTGCCCTCCCCTTGATTTTTTCATCAAAAAGCAAAAACAAATCTGCCGGCGAGTTCATCTTTGGTTTCGCATTTCTTTTTATGGGGCTCGATTTCCTGAAAAGCGCGATGCCGGACCTTCAGAACAATCCCGAAGTGCTGTCGTTCGTACAAAACTTCTCCGACATGGGCATCGGATCGGTACTTATTTTTCTGCTGATAGGATCCGTTTTGACCATTCTTGTGCAATCATCGAGTGCTACCGTGGCCCTAACCCTGATTATGGCGACAAAGGGGTGGATCGATTTTCCGGCTGCGGCAGCCATGATCATGGGCGAAAACATCGGCACCACCATTACGGCAAACCTGGCCGCCATTCCGGCAAACCTGTCGGCAAAAAGAGCCGCCTTCGCCCATTTTATGTTCAACGTGATGGGGGTCATCTGGATGTTGTTCGTATTCAAGTATTTCGTAAATATAGTAGAGAATTTGGTGACGTCGTTCGGGCCGGCCAACCCGGCTGAAATGTCGGCGTTTATCTCGTCCCTCTCTCCCGAAGAGTATACACAGATAACAACGCTTTCAAAGTCGGAACTTTCTGCGGACCTGGTGTCCAAACAAGAGATGTACCTGAGTTACCAGGGAGCCACCTCATACGGATTGTCGTTGTTTCACACGTTGTTCAACATTTGTAACGTATCAATAATGATCTGGTTCGTCAAGGGTTACGAGAAAATATGCCTCAACGTTATTCGTCCGAAAGCCGGAGAAGAGGAAGACGAGGATTTTGTTCTCCAGTACATTTCCACGGGAATCCTGTCCACGGCGGAGCTCTCCATCCTGCAAGCCGAGAAAGAGACGGAGGTTTATGCCAGACGGGCACGAAAAATGTTTGGATTTGTGAAGAAGATGACCAACATGGACCACAACGACAAGAAATTCCTGAAGTTGTACAACCGACTGGAGAAATACGAAGACATATGCGACCGGATGGAAGTTGAAATCGGATCCTATTTAGGCAAGGTCTCCGAAGGAAGGCTTAGCAACCAGAGTAAAGAACATATTCGTGCCATTCTCCGTGCCGTGACCGAAATAGAAAGCATAGCGGATTCGTGTTGCAACATCGGCCGCCACCTGAAACGAAAAATGGAAGCAAACGTTGTCTTTGAAGAGAGCATCCTCGCCAACATCAACTCGATGTATGCCCTGCTGGATAAGGCATACGAGAACATGCAACTGGTGCTGAAGAACCAACAGATTTCGGAAAAAGAGCTGCACGAAAGCCAAAGCATAGAAAGTACCATCAATGACAAGCGGAATACCCTGAAACGGAAAAACGTGGAAGACCTGAACGAAAACCGGTATTCTTACCAGAACGGCGTATTCTACATGGACATTACTTCGGAGTGCGAGCGGATGGGCGACTACATCATCAACGTGATTGAATCGCTGAAAGTGAAACCGGATTGAATATGGCAACGATGAAGGATAACGACTGGAAAAAGCGGTTGAATATTGTTTATTCAACCAACCCCGATTACCATTATCAAGACGGGGAAGCGGAAGAAGAAACAACCGCTCTTCCCAAGGGAAAACAACTGCTGCGCGTAAGCCTCGACAAACGGAACCGGAAAGGGAAAGCCGTCACCTTGATTACCGGCTTTGCAG
>JBGZJM010000120.1:0-6029 GCA_041848845.1 Petrimonas sp.
GAGGTTTTCACTCAGTACATATTCAACCCCGACATTGGGAGTTGCCGTAAACCAGTACGGGACATTGGTCTTGACAGAAATCTCCTGAGCATGGATACCGACAATTAATCCTGTCGTCAGGAACAGGAGCAAGAATAGTGCTTTTAGCTTACATTTCATTTTGTTTCATTTTATGTGATATTTATACAAAGAATAACGCTTAACTTTTCAGAACGGATATCCGATAGCAAAATGGAAGGCAAAGTCACGGCGAAATTCGGGCTTAAAAATCGTCCACCGTTGCCCTTCAGGCAAGGCCGGGTTATGGGCTTTCATTCCCAGATCGACACGCAGTAAGAGGAAATTCAAATCGAGCCGGACACCCAACCCGTATGCGGCGGCAAGTTCCTTGTAGAAACTGTTCCAATTGAAATAACCTCCGGGCTGGGAGTTGTAATCCTTTATCGTCCATACATTTCCGACATCAACAAAACCGGCCAGTTCAAAAAGATTCGTCAATTTTCTTCGGAACTCCAGGCTCATGTCCAGCTTTATATCGCCGGTCTTGTTGGCGAAATCGTAGCCTAAACTGTCGTTGTTGTAAGTCCCCGGACCAAGTGTCCGCGTGCTCCATCCTCTCACGCCATTCGCTCCGCCGCCGTAATACCGTTTTTCAAAAGGCAGGACAATGGAGTTTCCGTAAGGATAAGCCACGCCGAGCGCAATGTGTCCGGCCAATGTGTTCTTGTCGTCCCATCGGTAGGCAGGGGCAAAATCGAAATCGGTTTTCACGTACTCGGCGTACGGTATTCCCAGAAGCATTTCCCTACCCGATGCGTTCTTTCGTGTTCCACCCATCGCCGTCACTACCCGGGGAAGATAACCCGCCACTTCTATTCCGGCACGGACCCGGAGGGGCATCCGGGGAGGCAACTGTCCGGAAGACACATTCGTATAGGTGAGGTTGTATGCTGTCCGGACAATCATCTGTTCTTCATAACTGGCTTTTAGAATGGGATTGATGCTGTCGTTCATGTACGCATTCCTGAACTTCTCGCTCATCCGGGGCATTCTCACATACGTAATATCCAGAGGCTCTACCACATTGGTTACCTGCCAGTTACGGCGAGCCCACTGAAAGCGGGACGAAAGGTTAAAGAACTGGCGCAGGTATTCGCTTCTGTTTTGAAAGTTCGCTCCGATAGAGAACTCCGTCGAAGCCGACGGTTGGTCTTTCAGTTGCTTCATCACCCAAGGCAACAGGAGTTGGGGTATCGATAAAAACACCTCCGCACCGTATTCGTAATAACTCTTATCGATGAGGCTGGCACTATCGGATGCCGTGATGAACTCGTAGGCTCCGTTCAGTTTGACACGAAAAGTCTCCCCGCCCTTCAATATATTCTTGTGTTCGTAGGTCGCATCCGTGGCAATACCCAAGTCTCCGGCGGAGTTTGTCCCATCGACACCAAACTGCATAAAATGCACATTTCCCGGATAAATGAAAATGTTGGCGTTGATATAATTAGAATCGTTTACTACAACCGGTGTTAGATTGATCGCCGTCTGACTTACCGAACCCAAACGGTTGAGCGACGAATAGGTTCTCTCAACCAGTCGATCGGAATAAACCCGGTTGGGGCGGATAAAGGTATTGTAAAAAATGGCTGCCGGACGCATAAACTTATCCCGTTCCTGCACGACTTTCACATCCCTGTATCGGACGGTGTCCAGCAGGTAATGCTTGGAACTGTCTTGCAGAATGGTCGAACTGACCCCGTTGTTCACAATCACTTCCCCAAACCTGTAGCTGCCGTGCAAAGTACTGTCCGTGGGATTATTCAGCCCCAGTGTCAGATCCACCTGATGGGTGCCCACAGTGGTATCGGCCAGGAAATAAAAGTTTTCCTTGGAGAAATTATAATATCCGTTGTTTCTCAGTTCGCCGGTTATCTTTATTCGTCCGTTTTCCAGTACCTCCAGATCAAAGGCATCTCCTTCTTTTATCACATTGAGGCGCTTCTTTTCATCCAGTATTTTGTATATTGTGCTATCGACGGAATAAATGGAGTCCTTGAAGGTTCGGATCAAATAAGGTTCATAGCCGGTAACTTTGTAAGTCACACTGGCTTTCCGTTCTTTCTTCTCCACTATCGTATCCACCTCGGCATTTAAATATCCTTTATTGCCGAGCTGAAGCCTGATCTGCTCCATCGAAAGTCCGGTAAGGCGGTCGCTGTACAACACGGGCGGTTCGCCAAACTTAAGAAATTGACGGTTGAGCCAAGTGGAATCGTTCTCCGGAATGTTATAGACATGCAATTTTACTTTCCCGAAAACAAACATCGACGAGTTAGGCTTTTGCCGGAGGTAAGGCTTCAGATCCGACCCGCTGATTCCTTTGGTATCCGTGTCTATTCTGACTTTCTCCAGCAGGTAGCTTCCGCTCGGCACCTTTTTTGCGGCATCGCACGAAATCAAAAGTACAACAAGAAATATGTAGAAAGAATACTTCATCTGTTTATCTTTGTTTTTTTGCCCTAATCCTCTTTTTTCCTGAAACCAAACCGGAATAAATCCCTGAAGGTACGGGCATCCCGTGTTACGACAACCCCGGCTCCCTGCGTGGTGGGCGCGCGTTTGGAGAATCGTTGGTTCGCCCTGTTGTAGACACGTATCATCAACCAGTTATTGATATCGTACTCCAGCTCAAATTCCCCCATAAATGCCTGATCGCTCGCCGTGGTTGCCTTGTCTCCATAGCTGAGATTTGTTGAGATTCGAAGCCGGTCGTCCAGCAAACGGGTGGAAAGATCCAACCCCATCCGGGCATTTTCAAAAGTCCCATCGTAGCTCTGAAGGTTAGTGCTTATCGACCAGTTGTCATTCAACACACCCGAGAGCAATGCGTCCAACCCTTTTGTAAGACGGCCCACAGCAAAGGATGTGGCGCTGCCGCCTAAAGATACGCCCATAGTACCTTCGGCCGGAACGAAACCGCCGGTCAGGATCAAACTCCCGAATTGACGGTTTTTTTGCTCATCGGTGTTGATCAGGCTGTTTAACCGTTGACGGACATCGTTTGAGGCTTCCGGAACTTCAATGTCGTATTTCAGGTTCATCTGCTCCAAATTCCCTTGTATTTCGAGAAGCGCGTTTACCGCAGTGCGGGTGTTTGACATTTGTCCTTCAAAAGCCTCGCTCAATACGGCCAGATCGGCATTCACCTGGTTGTATGCGGCAATGTTAAATTGGGTGCTCATCGGGTCTCCGACAAGGGTGACGGTGCTTCCCTCACGGATATTGAAATCGATGGTCTTGAGGTTTTGAAAATTATACTTGAATTTTCCTTCCTCTGCCACATAATCACCATACAGACGGATGGGCGGCACAGCCCTGGAATCGAAATTTGCACGGATCTGTCCGGTTCCCCTGATCTCCAAAGCATCTCCCGTTGTCGGATTGATCACCACACCTGCTTCAAGCAGCGGATTCAAATTCAAAATGGCTTGTATATTGATGGGAATACCCGTACTCAGGCGTGTATTGATACGTGCATTTACGTTATCGTTCTCCCTTTTTCTAAGAAATGAAAGCGAATCCACATCCTGCGGAGTATTTATATAAATGATGCCGCTGTACTTTTCTGCCTGAGCGGTTTGTGGCAATTCGACACGGATATTCGACCGGCTTTCGTTCCTCAGATTCGCATTTCCGTATATCCCCGACGAAGAGCCGTTGATGTTGATGTCTCCGCTTAACCTCAGTGTACCGTAAGCTATTTCATCCGTCCTTCGCTCATTGTTCAACAGGAGGAAATCGGCCATATTCACACTGACGTTGTACGACATTCCATCGAAGTTGTTGTGGCTTAACGAGAGGTTCAGGCGAGCTTCATGATTATTGTTGTCTTTAATAATCAAATTATTAAGGCCGATATTTTGGGGAGAAACATTGATGGTGTCGGATACGCTGTATGTCACATTCGTAAAGGCAACCGTCATTACCCCTTCGTTGACACCTAACCAACCTTCGGCAACGGGAGCATTTGTTTTGCCGGACAAGTTTATACTGGAATTTATCGTTCCAGACAGCCGACTAAAGGTCGACACCGCAAAAGGCTGCACCCAGGCCAACGGCAAATCGTTTATTTTCACATCCACATCCATGGGATTTTCACTGCCGACAGGTACAAATCCATCAACAACAAGGTAGTTATCACCGTTGTTTTTTATACTGGCGTCTAACGAGAGTCCTTTTTTAACTACATCCCAGTTTCCTTCGATGGCAAGTGTTCCGATGGTATCCGTTTGGGTCCGTATATTTTCAATTCTGAAATTATCCGTTTGAATAAGCGGGTCTGCTAAGGCCCGGTTAACGATCACTCCCCCATTGATTGAGCCTTTGAAAGTGGAAATATTGAACGCGGCCAGAATGGTTTCCACTTCGGTATTGTTGAAGAACGCTCGAATAGCGTCTTCCTGTTTTTTCGAGGCGACACCATCTATTCCCAGCAGCAGCATTTCGTTTTCCCGTATTTCAAAATTGTTTACGGTAATTTTTTCCTTTTCGTAAACAACAGACGAAGGGAGAATACTGATTGTCTTTCCGTTAAACACAACACGGGTGGGGTTAATGGAAATATCCGATACCGGATTATCTTCAAGGTCGCGCCGGAAACCCATGGACACATTCAGGCTTCCATCCGCTTTGGCCACTTTGTTGCTTACGTTGACAGACAAGATGTTTATGACCGAATCACTCATTGCCCGGGTATCCAGCCTTGCGTTTATATGTCCGTTTTCCTGAACAAGATAAGTATTGGCATTCACGCGTGCTCCCGATAACACACCCAGATTTACCTCTATCTTGCTCTCGCGGATATCGTTCTGCCCGAACATCAATCGCGGAATATGGCTGCTTAACTGTACCGATTTTGCGTTTACCATATCCACAGTGCCGGAAACGGTTGCAGGTTCAACGTTTATGAACGGAAGCGACAAGGCATACGAAATATCTTCGGTATTCTTCAGTAAAAAATTAAACCTGAAAAAATTTGTCCCTTCTGCCGCTGCTTTTTTCCGCGGTTCTTTTATCAACGTGGGCAAGTGTGGATGCAGGACATTTATCAACTCGGTACCGATAGTCGCAAAACTGGTTTTCCCCGATATCTCTCCTTCAACGATGGAAGAAAGCACCTGTATCTTCTTTTCACCCCCCTCATCAGCCGAAAGCGCCTGGAGATAAACCGGGCCCGGGTTGTAAATAAAATTGGCATCGTAGAGGGAGGTACTGTCAATCACCACATTCCCTACGAGATCGTCGATGTTTTGTCCTTGAAGTTTTCCATTAATACGGGCAGTCAGGTAAGGATTTTCCCATTTTTCAACCGTTACAAGCGGCGATAGAAAAAGTTTGTCAATGGTTCCCCGCACATCAAATCTCATCTGATTTCCAAAACCAATATCGGCGTATAAATTGAATTTATTGTCTTCGGTATCCGTAGACACCCGGCCAATAACGTTATTATCCCCGTTATAGACACCGTTGACAACCAAATCCCGATATGGATAACCCTTGTAGAATATCGATCCGATATTGCCATCGATGGATACCTGGGGCGGTTCATTTTTCTTGATATTTACTTCGGCAAAAGTATGGAGAGAAAGGTCGTCAACACCAACCTCTTCACCGATTATCTTACCGATTTGCAGGTTTTCGGTTATCAGCCGGCCATCGACGTTGATATTTTCGAATTTGCTGTCGGCATTGCCCTTTCCATCAAATGAAAGGCTTCCGGGAGACGTGTTTACACGCGTAACAACATTGAAATTACTCAGACGGCCTTTCGCTTTCAGCGTCAGTTCTATATTTTCCAACGATTCCAGCTGCGGAACCGGCACAAAATCAGGCGCACCGATACGGATAAAATCCTGCAAATCCTGCACACTCATCCTGAAATTGGGGATATTCACATCAATATCGGCATCACCGTATTTCGAGAAATCGGAGATCAGCCCATTCACCGTAAAAGCCGTTTGATTGCCGTA
>JBGZJM010000121.1:0-4096 GCA_041848845.1 Petrimonas sp.
AAACAATCTTTTAAACGCTTATCACACCGGGGTCCGACCCGAATTGGAAGGGCAGGGAATTGCCGGGAAATTGTTTGATGAACTGGTAAAGTATGCCCGTGAAAACGGATATAAAGTCATTCCGTCGTGTTCGTATATCCTGGCAAAATTCCGGCGAAACCCCGAAGGATTCAGGGATATCTGGCACCGTACAGATGATGAGCCCACGGGGAATGCATGTGGAGTGAAGCCAAAACATACAAATTAACAATTTCTTGCACGTTATTTGCAAAAAACGCTACGTTTGTAGCACAAAAGATATTGATATGAATACAACAAATGCTCGGAAACTTACCTCTATACGTTTAAACAGTAATCTTTATGAGCATCTGAACAGATTGGCGAAAAAAGACAACAGAAGTTTTAATAATTACGTTGAAACTCTTTTATCTTATGCATCCGATTTTTCAGAACCTAATGAAGAAACAAGAATTGCTATTGAAGATTCGCGCAAAGAACGCAAGTCAGCACCTCGTTTTACCGATATAGATAGTTTGATTACAAAAAGTTTGCAAACCAACCGGAAAAAATTGAAGCAATCAAAAATACATTAAAAATGTTGTTTCAAGACGGAAAAGCTGCAATTCCCACAGCCATGCGTCCGCATAGACCTTTCGGGAAATTACAAAGGATGTTGGGAATGCCACATTTTACCCGATCTATTGCTCATTTGGGAACAATACGAGGTTGAAAAGGAAATCTTATTAATTCGCATAGGAAACCATTCCGAATTATTTTAAACCAAAAGGTTCCCGGCAAGTCAAAAAAACGTTTTTAAGCATACGGAGAACTTTAAAAAACACTTCCTTTAACAATGGAATTAAACGTAGAAACCATCAGTGCCGTGGCGCTTGGTATCGGGTTAAGTGCCAGTACCGGGTTCCGGGTTTTCATACCGCTTCTGGTTGCCGGATTGGCGTCGCATTTTGGAATCCTGCCGTTGGGAGAGGGCTTTTCCTGGATGGGTTCGGTTCCGGCCTTGTTAAGCTTTGGCGTTGCAGCTGTCGTTGAAGTATTGGCGTATTATATCCCCTTTGTTGACAACTTGCTGGACAGTATCGCCACGCCTTTATCGGTGGCGGCAGGCACGCTGTTGATGACATCGGTTTTCCCTTCCGACAGCGAATGGATGAAATGGATAGTAGGTTTTGTCGTTGGCGGGGGAGCAGCCGCCACCATTCAAAGCGGAAGTGCCGTAACCCGTCTCCTATCGGCCAAATTCACTGCCGGAACAGGAAATCCTGTCGTTTCAACCGGAGAAGGCGTCGCCGCCACCGGTTTTTCAATCCTGTCGCTGTTCACGCCCATCCTGGTTGCCATTATCCTGGTTGTTTTCGTGGTGGTTGTATTGCGGCTGGTATATAAAAGATTGCTGAAAAAGAAAAATAAAATCGCATGAAAATATCACTCAAACTATTGATTATAGTATTATTGCCGTTATTCTGCGCTCAAACGCATGCACAACAGACAGCATACACCCGGGACGGCACTAAAGTATTTCTATACGACGACGGGACATGGGAATATGCCTACCAAGCCGAAAATCCGGCGGATGTAGAAATTGATGAATCGGGAAGCGGAATGTCGGCCGAAATAATCATCAACGATGATTTACTGTTCAGCATACATAACGGTATGTTGGATAATTTCGAGGTCTTGAGAAGAAATGGAATCCGATTGTATGACAACATGAACGGCAAGTTAAGAAAGATAGGTCCTTATGACCTGGAATACGAGTTCTCCACGGACAGGTTGAAACGGGTGGGGCCGCACAGGATCGAATATGATTTCAATTCCGGAAGAATTGCCCGGATCGGGAATTACCGCATAGAATATGACTTCCATACAAACAAAATATCACGCATAGGAGACACCTCGTTCGAATACAGTTTCTTTAACGGTAAACTTACCGATATAAAGGGGCACACTCCCGGAGTAAGGATAACCATTTATTAGCCATCCTTAATGACAATAGCTCTGTCACCGTAAAACAGATTCGGGATCTAAATTGTCGTGTTCAATATCCAGAAAATACTTGTAAGTTCCTACTCTCAGTTCGGCACAGGCATCGTAATCGCAGACGATAATTCCTTTCCGGTGCAACTGCAGCGCACTGATTGTCCACATTTGGTTGATGGGGCCTTCAACGGCGTGATACAGTGCACGTGCCTTGTGATGGCCGTTCACCAGAATCAACACCTCCTTGGCATCGAGAACCGTACCCACTCCCACCGTGAGGGCCGTTTTAGGCACCTTGTTCACATCGTTATCGAAAAAGCGCGAATTGGCAATAACGGTATCGGTTGTGAGCGTCTTGATCCGTGTACGTGAAGAAAGCGACGATCCCGGCTCATTAAAGGCGATGTGTCCGTCGGGGCCTATCCCCCCAAGGAACAGGTCTACTCCACCGGCATCCCTTATGGCATCTTCGTACGCCCTGCATTCAGCCTCCGGATCTTCCGCCATACCGTTGAGGATATGAACATTTTCCTTTTTCACATCAATATGTTTGAAAAAGTTATCCCACATGAACGTGTGGTAACTTTGCGGATGATCTTCGGGTAAACCGATGTATTCGTCCATATTGAAAGTGATCACGTTCTCAAACGAAACAGCCCCGGTTTCATATAAATTAATCAGCGCCTTGTATGTCAAAAGCGGTGAGGAACCGGTAGGAAGTCCCAAAACAAAAGGTTTTTCCGAAGTTGGATTCCCCTTGTTGATTTTTGCAGCGATGTAGTTCGCCGCCCACTGTGCCATTTGATTGGCATCGGGTTGAATGATTAGTCGCATATTTTTTTAAAGAAATTAGAAGTTAGCATCATAAGTTGTCAATGACAGGTCGTTTTGTATGGAGTTTCTCAGCCATTGCCTTACCTAACGCATACGCGTTTTCCATCACGGTTCTGTTCAGCGACTGTTTCATTTCCACCGGCTCACAGATCGTTTCGAACTCCATGGATTCGGCAAATGCTTTCAATTCCCTTTTGGCTCCATCCGCCCAGGTATGCCCGCTGAAGAAACTGAAGAACCTATTTTTCACGTTCCGGTTCTGCAGAGCCGACAACAAGCTTTCCACAGCCGGGTAAAGCTTGTTGTTGTACGTGGGTGAGCCGATTATCAGTCCGCGGTATTTAAAGATATCCCTCAACACTTCCGATTCGTGGCTCTTGGAAACGTTGTGCATGACGATGTTCCCGGCGCCGTTTTCGGCTGCCGCCGCGGCAATGATTTCGGCCAATTGTTCCGTGTTTCCGTACATGCTTCCGTAGGCGATGACAAGGCCATTTTCGAGTGCTTCGTAGCGGCTCAGCTTGTCGTAAAGCGACACCACTTTTCCGATGTTCTCGGCTTGCGTCCATACGGGGCCGTGGGTAGAACAAATCGTATCGATTTCCATCCCGCTCAGTTTTTTCAGGGCTGCCTGCACAGGAGATCCGAATTTCCCCACGATGTTGGAATAATACCGGATCATTTCATCCCGGTATCGCTCCGGATCGAGTTGTATATCCGTTACCCCTCCGTCCAGGGTGCCGAATGTGCCGAAAGCATCTGCAGAGAACAGTATTTTTGACTCTTTCACGTAAGTCATCATAGTCTCCGGCCAGTGCACCATGGGGGTCAGGTAAAACTGAAGCCTGTTTTTCCCGAGGTTCAGTTCCTGCTTGTCTTCTATGACAACCACATTGTCGGCAATGCCGTAATACCCTTTCAGCATTTCCGCTGTACGGCCGTTTCCCACTATCTGGATATCGGGATAGCGGGTTTTAAGCAATTTCACGGAACCGGAATGATCGGGCTCCATATGATTGACGATAAGATAATCGATCTGCTTATCCCCCAAAACGGAGCGGATTTTATTGAAAAAAACATCGGCATAACAGATATCCACGGTATCTATCAACGCGATTTTTTCGTCACGGATGATGTACGAATTATAAGATACTCCCTTTGGCAAGGGCCAGAGATTTTCGAAAAGATGCTTTGTCCGATCGTTTACTCCGACGTAAAACAGGTTCTCTTTGATTTCAAATGGTTTATACATAATTCAGTTTTC
>JBGZJM010000122.1:0-3102 GCA_041848845.1 Petrimonas sp.
AATCATTTTTAATAAATAAATCCACTTTGATTTTTTCAGAGTGGATTTTTATTTGGTAATTATTAAAAAATATAATTTTAGAATTAATAATAGTTATAAAATAGTACATTTGTAAAAATATAAAATACAGATTTTCATTATCTTTGATTCTTCAGCATCAATAAACTGATAAAAATTCTTCAGGAATTAAAACTTAAATGAAATCAAAAAACAACCATCTTCCACCACTTGTTTTGCTCGCCATACTTTGGGCTTGTTCCGTTGCCTGTGCATCGGATAGCCGCAGCAGGCAAAGTACAAAAACCGATACGGTCATGACACCAACTCCATATCAACATCCCGAAGCAAAGAAACTGGCCGAAACCTTGAGAAGAAAAGGCATTTCGGATGAGCGCGTTTTGGCTGCAATCGCCAACGTTCCGCGGCACGAGTTTATCGATGAAAGTTTGCGGGAATACGCCTACCTCGACCGCCCCTTGCCTATAAAAAAAGACCAGACCATTTCACAACCCTTTACCGTAGCCCGGCAAAGCGAGTTGTTGCAATTGAAGACGGGCGAAAAAGTATTGGAAGTCGGCACCGGAAGCGGGTATCAGGCAGCCATTCTTTGCGAAATGGGCGCAAGAGTTTACAGCATTGAGCGATTTCGGGAGTTGTACCGGAGGGCAAAGGAAACACTCGACAAATTGGGTTATCAACCTCATCTGTTTTTCGGAGACGGGTACGAAGGATTGCCCGAACACGCGCCTTTCGATAAGATTCTGATTACGGCCGCTCCCGAAAAAGTCCCCGAAAAACTGAAACAGCAGCTTAAAATCGGAGGCAGGATGGTTGTGCCTGTCGGCGACAGGAAAGGGCAAAAAATGATGGTGATCGAACGGGTAAGCAACGATAAATTCAGGGAATCGGAACACGGCGATTTTATTTTTGTGCCGATGCGGAAAGGAACGGAAGAATAAAATGCACTATCTTTGTCGCTTCATTTCCATAATTTTATAAAATGAACGGA
Source organism: Petrimonas sp. (assembly GCA_041848845.1). GTDB lineage: Bacteria > Bacteroidota > Bacteroidia > Bacteroidales > Dysgonomonadaceae > Petrimonas. The sequence continues at coordinate 1,010 of JBGZJM010000122.1, forward strand.
CAAAAACAATTTTCAGACCGGAAAATGTTTCGTTTCAAGCGATTTGCCCGGAAATCGTACAGCGTTTTCAACAGCATTCACAAGGCTGTTACCATCGGTGTGCTTTCGGGTTGTGCATTATTGAGCGCCCACGCCGCATCGGTAAATCCGGCAGAGGGTGTAATCATCCAAACAAAATCGGACACCATTCCGGTAAAAGAACTGGATGAAGTGGTGGTCACCGCTTCAAAAGCTTCACTGCCGCCGAATATGGCGGCCAAGCAGGTGACCGTGATCACGAGCAGGGAGATTGAGCGGGCGCCCGTCAGAAGTGCCGAAGACCTTCTCAACTACGTGGCAGGCGTAGATATCCTGCAACGCGGACCGCACGGCGTACAGGCGGACATATCCCTCCGGGGCGGCTCATTCGACCAGGCAGCCATCCTACTTAACGGTGTTAACCTTACCAACCCGCAAACCGGACATTACAGCTTCGACATTCCCGTCAACCTTTCCGATATCGAGCGCATCGAAATAGTGCAAGGCCCATCGTCGTTGATTTTCGGCGCCGGCGCATTTTCCGGTGGAGTAAACATCATCACAAAGAAAGACAATCACTCCAACGCTTTCTTCAAAACGGAAGGCGGAATGCACGGGCTTTTCGGTGCGGAGGCACGCGGCGCGTACAAGACGGCCAATTCCGTACACCGTTTATCGGCAGGCTACAAACGCTCCGACGGATACATCAAAAACAGCGACTACAACATTGTCAGCCTGCTGTGGCAAAGCCGGTTCCACATCGACAACTCCGCAATAGACATACAGGCGGGAGTAAACGATAAAAAATACGGCGCCAACACGTTCTATGCCGCCGCATACCCCAACCAATACGACGACACACGCGGGGTATTCGCATCAATAAAAGGCGAAACGGGCGGAAAACTGAAATTCATCCCGCAGTTGTACTGGAGCAGGCACTACGACACGTATCATTTGTTCAGGCCCGGAACACCCGACATTCCATCGTGGTACACAGCGCCCAACTATCACCGCAGCGATGTTTACGGCCTTAACCTGAACATGCAATACGCTTCGGATCTGGGGATCACGAGCCTTGGAGGCGAATTCCGCAACGAAGGCATCCTGAGCAGCAATCTGGGCCGGTTGATGCGGCAAAAATCCGGCAATTACGACAAATGGGATAACCGCTCGAACATCAGTTTTTTTGCCGAACACAACTTTATCCTCGATAAACTCACACTCTCCTTCGGAGCGCTTTACAACCACAATACCGCCCTTGCCGACACGCTGAAAACCGGCGGCTTTTATCCCGCGGTTAACCTCTCTTACCGTCCAAACGATGCCATGAGCTTTTACGCCTCCTGGAGCAAATCCACGCGCATGCCCACCTTTACCGATTTGTACTACAAGGCGGGGAAACACCGCGGATTTGCAGGATTAACACCGGAATACTCACAATCCGCAGAGATCGGATGGCGGTACAAAAGCAGGGTTTTAACCGCTAACCTGAATGCCTTCCACACCCAGGGAGACAATCTTATCGACTGGATACTGAACCCTTCGGACGGACTTTACCACGCCCAAAACCTGGCCTCTCTCGCCACTTACGGAGCAGGCCTGGATATCGCTGCGGATATGCGCCGATGGCTGGACGGACAACAACCCCTGCAGTCGGTGCAAATCGGCTATCAATATATGTCGCAAAACAGCGGCAAGGCCGGGCGGAACAACCCGGTTTCGGCCTATGTGTTCAACTATTTGCGGCATAAATTTACCGCCGGCGTGCAGCACCGCGTCGTTAAAAACCTCTCGTTGTCGTGGAACCTGCGCTGGCAGGATCGCGCCGGAAATTATTTGAAATATGTTTCCGAAACAAAGGAAGAGCTGCCGACAACCTTCCGGCCGTTCGTCATGGTGGACGTCAAGGCCACTTACGCTTTACGCCGGGTCAACTTCTTTGTCAACGCCAACAACCTCCTCAACACCACGCACGTGGATTTCGGGAATATTCCGCAACCGGGATTCTGGCTGACGGGGGGCATGGGTTATCGGTTCGAATAACGGGACTGGAAACGGAGGAATCCATTCCACAT
>JBGZJM010000123.1:0-3588 GCA_041848845.1 Petrimonas sp.
GCATGAGCGGCTCGGAACCGCTGAGCGTTAATTAAAAAAACCCGCCTGAACTGTTCAGACGGGTCTATGTTGTATATCCATGCTTCTACACATCCTGCTCAACTCGCCTGATTGCAAGTATGAAAATGATGATGGTGAAGCTTGTTTACTTTCATTTTATCCGTTTTAATAACGCAAAGATAATAGAATAATTTTAATGCGGGTCAAAAATAACGGTTTATTTTTCTTTTGCTTCCTAAAAATCCTGAAAAAACACAACAAATAGGCTGTCGGTTATCGGCATGTGGCAAATTTTTATGTAAGTTTGCACCGATGAAAGGAAAACTGCTTATACTACTCTTCTTTTGCGTGAGTACGGCGCTTGTGTTTTCGCAGGCGCGCGTTATTCTGCCCGATTCCTCGCAGATCACCACCGATCCCGATTCGGTGAACCTGTTACCCCGGCAAGTTCCACCGGACCCCGACCGCGGTCCGGAAGAGCCTTTTGACACCGTCAACCTGAAATTGCCGGCTGCCACGGTTTGGCGTTTACATCCGAGAAGCGGAGACCGCATCGTCGTACCCATGGACACGTTGAAGCACAACTTCCAGCAAACCACCGTCCCCGATGGGTATTCGGTTGCCGGAGGGTACCTGGGGCCGATCGGCTCGCCGTTTATATCCAAACTGTTTTTTGAAAGGGACGAAACGAGTCAGTTCCCGTTTTACGACGCGTACAAGCCCTATAACAAGTCTCCCGGCCAACAGCTTTTTTACAATACCCGGGTACCTTATGCCCGGCTGGACTACCAGACGGCAGGCAGCCGCCCGTTGAGGGAGCAGCGTTTCAGGGCTTTGCTGACGACAAACTTCGGGAAACGGCTCAACGCGGGCCTCGAGGGAGACCTGATCAGCGCGAAAGGATTGTACAAGTCGCAGGAGAACAAGCGTAACGACTGGAGTCTCTTCGGGAACTACCTGAGCGACCGGTTTGAAACCCATCTTTTGGCATCGACATCAACCGTCAAGCATTTCGAGAACGGCGGGGTTACCGACGAACGGTTTATCCGTGATCCGGAATCCGTTGGGCAGAACTTCTCGACCGTAGACATTCCCGTGAAATTCACCGACACGTGGAACAAGATGAAGACCAACCACCTGTTCTTTTCAGGAAAATACAATATGGGCTACCAGGATCAGAAAAAGGATTCGCTCGGTGACGGAGAGTTTATTCCCGTGGCGAGTGTCATTTTCACATCGCATTATACCGGACAGGACCGCCGTTTCCTTTCTTACGACACGGCGCAAGTAACGGTAGAGGGCAAGGTGATGCAGCGTATCGACCAGTTTTATCCCAACCGGTTTTACAACACCGCGGTTGACGACAGCACCACCTTCTCGTCCCTTAAGAACACGTTTGCCCTGTCGCTTCGCGAAGGATTCAAGCCGTGGGTGAAGTTCGGATTAACGGGATATATCGAACACGAGCTGCGTAATTTTTCGATGATGGATTCCATCAACGGAATTATTGACCGGAGAAAGCACCGGGAGAGTTCGCTTTTCATCGGCGGGATTCTCAATAAACAGCAGGGCGAAAACCTCCGGTTCAACTTACAGGCCAACCTTGGGGTGGTGGGTGCCGACCTGGGGGAATTCAACCTGGAAGGCGAGGTTGAAACGGGCTTTGATATTGCCGGAAAACGGACCGCCTTAAGCGGCCATGCATACATTAAGAACCTGACCCCTAATTATTTGCAAAAACACTATCACTCCAAGTATTTTTGGTGGGACAAGGACTTCGGCAACATACGCAGGGTGTTCGTAGGCGGTAAGCTTCATGTTCCCTTTACCAACACGACATTGAGTGCCGGAGTAGAAAATTTGCAGAATTATATCTATTTCGACAAGGACAGAAACAGTGCACAGTATTCTTCTAACGTACAGGTTTTAACCGTTGGGGTGGAGCAGAACCTGAGGCTGGGCGTTTTTAACTGGGATAACCGGGTAGTGTATCAAACTTCGGGTAATCAGGAGGTAATCCCCGTCCCGACGGTAAGCGTCTATTCAAACATGTACTTGAAAGCGCTTATAGTCAATGAACTAACCCTTCAGTTCGGGGTTGACGCACATTATCACACCGCTTATTTCTCCCCGGGATACGAGCCGGCCTTGCTCCAGTTTTACAATCAGCGGGAAAAAGAGATCGGAAATTATCCCATTGCAACGGTCTATGCCAACATGCACCTGAAACAAACCCGCTTTTTTGTGATGCTTTACAACGCCGCGTCTGCCGTTTGGAAACCGCGCGATTATTTCTCTTTGCCCGGCTATCCGGTGAATCCGATGATGATTAAACTGGGACTTTCGGTTGACTTGCACAATTAATTTTCCCTGCTGTGAAATCGAAAAAAAGGCTTGTCATTTACGGCGTACTTCTGTTTGTCGCGCTTTCCCTGATGGTCGTGCTTCGTACCGTTTTCAGGAAGGCGGAGATTGTTCTGCCTAGGGATTTTTCCGAGATCGTGAACAGCGGCGAGTTGAACATCGTCACCGATTATAATCCCATTGGATACCATGTCTCCGGCGACACCCTGGCCGGATTCCAGTATGAGCTCATCAAGGCCTTGGAACGGGATTGGAAGTTGAAAGCAAATATCTTCCTGGAAAACAGTCTGGATAAAAATCTTCAGGGGCTGGAACGGGGACGGTACGATATCGTTGCCCGGAACATTCCCGTAACCACGCGTTTGCGCCGGCAGTTTGGCCTTGCCGGGCCTATCAACCTGAACAAGCAGGTGCTTGTGCAGCGAAAACTTGCCCCCATCCGCCGGCACCTGGATTTAGCCAAAAAAACCATCCATGTACACAAGGATTCGCCCGTTATTTTGCGCCTGCAAAACCTTTCGCACGAGATAGGAGACACCATTTTCATCGTGCAAGACGATCGGTACGAAGCGGAACAGCTGGTGATGATGGTTGCCGGCGGAGATATCGACTTCACGGTTTGTGACGAGGTGCTTGCGCGAAAACTTGCCAAAGAGATGCCGGAGATAGATGTCGATACCGACATCAGTTTCACGCAATTGGAGTCGTGGGCGGTGCGGAAAGACTCGCCTGTTCTGCTGGATAGCCTGAACGCCTGGTTTTCGCGGTTTCTCACACCCGCATCAACTCGCTCATTATCCCGTCGGAAATAAATATACCTTCCCGGGTCAGCACCAGTGAATTGTCTTTGGAAACAAGGAGTCCTTCCCGGATGAATTTCCGGGCATTTTGCAAGCAATAATCGAACGGCTCCTGTCCGAATTTCTCTTTCAGCAGGTTTAGATCCACGCCCCACATCGTGCGCAAACCGGTCAGAATGAACTCGTTGTATTTCTGGGCGGATGTTAACTTTTCCGTTTCCCGCAAAAGTTTCCCGGACCGGATCGCGGTGATGTATTTTTTGAGCGAAGCCACGTTCCACGACCGGCTTTCCCCGTCGTATGAGTGGGCCGAGGGCCCCAGTCCGAGATACTTTTCGTTTTTCCAGTACGAGGTGTTGTGAACGGAGTATTTCTTGCCTTTGGCAAAATTAGAAATTTCGTAATGCTCAAACCCGTTTTGGGC
>JBGZJM010000124.1:0-2990 GCA_041848845.1 Petrimonas sp.
CCGGACTCCTTTGTTGTCGGCATAACTTACCAGATTCGTCAGCAGGGGCTGCTTGTGCAGGTAACGGGCCAGGTCTTCAGCCGATTGAAATTCCCGCAATTTATGCTTATGCCTATCCGAATAGGTCACGGCATACTCTTGAATAAAATCCTTGTTGGCGACGGTGTTAAAATAAGAATTCATGCCGATGGTGTCGCGGGCGATGAAAACATCCGGCATTATACCGTCACCTCCGAAAACCGTTCGCCCGCCTTCGGTTTTAAACGGAATAAGGGTTGAAGCCGTATCGGAATTCGCGTAATCGCCTTGCATATATCTGTTCAATGCTTCCAACTCGTATTCATCGTACTTGCCCTTTTCATATTTGCGTTGAATGGAACGCCCCGACGGCGTATAATACCGGGCAACGGTAAGACGCACGGCGGATCCGTCGGGAAAATTCCGCTGGCTTTGTACCAATCCTTTTCCAAACGACCGGCGCCCCATCACCAATCCGCGATCGTTATCCTGGATGGCTCCCGCAAATATTTCACTCGCAGACGCACTCAATTCATCAATCAAGATGACAACATCGTCTTCCTTACTTGTTCCCGAACCATTGGCATAACTGTCCTGCCGGGGGAAGTTCCGCCCATCGGCATAAACAATCAGGTCCCCTTTGTGGAGAAATTCATTCACCATGGCAACAACAACTTCCAACGAGCCACCGCTGTTACCTCTCAAATCGATTACGAATGACCGCGCCCCCTGGCTTTTCAGCTTGGATAGCGCCGATATAAACTCATTGAAAGTATTGAATCCGAATGTGGCCACCCTGATATATCCGATGGTGTTGGTTTGCAAATAAGCAGCCTGCACACTGTTCATGGGAATATCTCCCCGGGTTACGGTTATCTCGGTCAGTTTTACGTCATCGTTTCTTTTAATTCCCAGCTTTACTTCAGAGCCTTTTTCTCCCCGAAGCTTTTGCAGCACATCGGTGTTTGTAATTTTCCTGCCTGCAATCAGCGTGTCATTGACTTTGACTATCCTGTCCCATTGCCGTATGCCTGCCGCCTCCGAGGGCCCACCGGGGACAATACTTGTTACAACAATCGTATCCCTTAGCACATAAAAGCTAACGCCGATTCCCGAGAAATGACCTTCCAGGTCTTCGTTTAAACGCTTCATTTCGCTGGCAGGGATATATGCCGAGTGCGGATCGAGCTCCTGCACAATTTTGGGTAGCGCTTCTTCCACAAGCTGGCGAATATTCACAGTGTCGACATACGACTTGTTGATATAGTTGAATACAGCATCAATCTTGCCGGTTCCATCTACTTTTCCCGTACTACCAAATTGCGAATAGATGCTTCCTATGAGAATTCCCAAAGCAATACCCAATCCAACCCATAAAGGAAGCCACGTTTTTATTTTTTTCTCAGAACTCATATCTTATTCTTGCAACTTATTTTTTCACAAATCAACCGAAATCAACTCTATATCCGCCCTCCTGAGTAATTCTATTCCATCGCTCAATCGGTAAGAATCGGCGTAAACCACTTTCCGGATACCGGCTTGAATGATCAGTTTAGCACATTCGATACAAGGAGATGAAGTCACGTACAATGTGGCTCCCTCGCTGCTGTTGTTGGAGCGGGCAACCTTGGTGATGGCATTTGCTTCGGCATGCAATACATAGGGCTTTGTAACGTTGTGCTCGTCTTCACACACGTTCTCAAATCCCGACGGCGTTCCGTTGTAACCATCGGAGATGATCATCTTGTCTTTTACCAAGATAGCGCCTACCTTACGGCGCTTACAGTATGAATTTTCCGACCAGATAAATGCCATCCGCATGTATCGTTTGTCCAGTTCGAGCTGTTTTGTATCTGCCATTATCCTTTACTAACTGTTAACCATCGCTTTCAAACTCATATCCAGGCTTTTTACGGAATGGGTGAGCGCGCCTACAGAGATATAATCCACACCGCATTCCGCATATTGACGGATGGTTTCGAAAGTTATTCCGCCCGACGATTCCAGTTCAACGCGCCCGTTCACGATTTTCACCGCTTCACGCGTCTGTTCGGGTGTGAAATTATCCAGCATGATCCGGTCGATCCCTCCCACGGCAAGGGCTTGGCTTAGTTCATCGAAGTTACGTACTTCGATTTCTATGTTGAGTTGTTTGTTTCTTTCCTTCAAGTATTTTTGGGCTCCGCGGATGGCTTTCTCTATACCTCCTGCAAAATCCACGTGGTTGTCCTTCAGTAAAATCATATCGAACAAACCGATACGGTGGTTCTCTCCGCCACCGATTCTCACGGCCTGCTTCTCCAGCATTCGCATTCCGGGTGTGGTCTTGCGCGTGTCAAGCACTTTGGTTTTGGTACCTTCGAGTAATTTCACATATTTCCCCGTAATGGTGGCTATCCCGCTCATGCGCTGCATGATATTCAGTACCAACCGTTCGGTTTGCAGCAACGATTGCACTTTTCCCGACACCATAAACGCGACATCTCCGGGCTTGACGTATGCTCCATCGTTAATAAAAACCTCCACCGCCAATCCTCCGTCGAAACGATGAAAGACCGTCCTGGCAACCTCCACCCCTGCCAGTATCCCCTCTTCCTTAATCAACAGCCGGGCTTTCCCGGTGGCTGTTTCGGGAATGCTGCAGAGCGTGGTATGATCACCGTCGCCTATATCTTCGGCAAAAGCCAGATCAAGGAGTTTATCCGTCAATTCTTTTAATTCCATGTAAGTTTAATTGGGCTGCCATATAACAATAACAAAATTCGCCCCCGTATTGTTAAGAAAACTTGCAAATTGTGAATGCAAAAATATAAAAATAATAGGTTATATTTGCACTCGGGTTGCTAATTTTACGTAAAAAACATGTATTAATAAAAGATGAAGGTTGTTTTGCTGTCCGTTGGAAAGACCGATGAGGATTTTTACGCTCAGGCAATGGATATTTTCAGGAAAAGATTGAGCCATTACATCCC
>JBGZJM010000125.1:0-3459 GCA_041848845.1 Petrimonas sp.
ACCGCTCCAACAAAGTGGTCGCCACCCTGCAGGTCAGCCGCGGCGGCATATCGGGAACGGTGGTGGATATACGGTTAATCCTCCGCGAAGCGATCAATCATTATGCCAGCAGCATCGTGGTGGGACACAATCATCCTTCGGGCAGTTGTACACCGAGTCCACAGGACACAACCCTCACAAAAAAACTGAAAGAAGCCGCGCAATGGATGGACATTGCCTTACTTGACCACATCATCGTTTGTGGCGAAACGTATTACAGCTTTGCCGACAACGGCATGATATAAGAAGATTGAATAAACAGTTCAACGCACTTGAAAAAATAAAAAATGAACGACGAATTACAGAAGCTGCAAGATAAAATAGTGGTGTTGCTCCGCACGGTGTACGACCCCGAAATTCCGGTAAATATCTACGACCTGGGATTGATTTATGACGTGGACATTGACGACGCCAACAACGTAACCATTGAAATGACCTTTACCTCTCCCGGTTGTCCCGCCGCCGACTTCATCCTGATGGACGTGCAGATGAAAATAGAGTCCATACCCGAGGTGAACAGCGTGGAGCTTAACCTCACGTTCGATCCGCCGTGGGATAAATCGATGATGAGCGAGGAGGCTTTGCTGGAACTCGGGTTTATGTAACATATGGACAAAAAAGTATATTTCGTTTCCGACGCTCATTTGGGTTCCAGAATGCACGCCGATTCCGTTGAAACGGAGCGGAAACTGTGCCGCTGGCTCGACTTTGCCAGGAAGGACGCGCAAGCCATTTACCTGCTGGGCGATATCTTCGATTACTGGTTCGAGTATAAAACCGTTGTACCCAGAGGTTTTACGCGCCTGCTGGGGAAGTTGTCGGAGATTACCGACTCCGGCCTGGAAGTGCATTTCTTTATCGGCAACCACGATATCTGGCTCACCGATTACCTCCGGAACGAATGCGGGTTGATTATCCACCGCAAACCGTTGCTCACCGAGATTTCCGGCAAAACGTTCTTTATCGCCCACGGCGACGGATTGGCCGACAAATCGGCTTCTTTCAGGCTGCTCCGTAGAATTTTCCACAGTACGTTCTTACGGCGCTGTTTTGCCGCCATCCACCCGCGATGGACGGTGGAGCTGGCACACGCGTGGTCGAATAAAAGCCGGGAAACAGGCGGCATACAGGATTTTTCAGGCGAGGAGAACGAATCCCTTATCCGGTTCGCGAAGCAGGAAATTATCCGGACACCCGATATCGACTATTTTGTTTTCGGACACCGGCACCTCCTGTTGGATTTCCCGCTGAACGAAACATCGCGCGTGCTCCATATCGGCGACTGGATACGGCATTTCTCCTACGGCGTCTTTGACGGAAAGGAGATGAAACTGGAAAAGTTTTAATTACTTGTTTCTCAACATTACCCGATACACCTGTTTTCCCGAAGTTATTCTTCCGGCACACAGGTGTTCCGGCTCCTTCCTCCCTTTGGCAACAGTCATTCTTTTACCGTCGAGAAAGACCTCCCCTACCCGTTTACCGGATTTAACCGGCAGGAACAGTTCCGCTTGGGTATTTGGCGGGAGCTCCACCGACAACTCATATTCATCATCACTGATCGTCTTGTAGGCAAACAAAATGGCTCCCCTAATGGTGGGGACAGCAGATTCAACCGAGGTCAGGCTGTAAACATGCGGTTTGATCTCAATGCTTCCGAACCCCGGAGCGGCCGGCTTAATGCCAACCACGTGCCGGGCAATCGTGTTTGCCGGAACCGCCCCCCAGGCATGATTCCAATCGAGGTTGGGTTTGTATTTAATGTCCCAGGCTTCCAGTGCCACCGTTGAGCCTGACCGTATCATGTTGTACCAGCTCCTCTCACCGGTCGATGCCAGCAACTCCTCCGCGTACGCTCCATTACCTCCGCTGTACAATGCGTCCATCAGGAACTGGGCGCCGTAAACGCTGCAAGCCATTCCCCTGGACTTGATAAAATCCTGCACCCCCCGGGAATATTGATGGGGAACCAACCCGAAAGCAAAGGCAAACATGTTGGCATGCAACGATGTGTGGCGGGTGGTATCGCCATCCGTATACAGTTTCCGCCCACGATCAAAAAAGGTGTCGTTGAACCGTTTATAAACTTCTTGATGTGCTTTGGCAAAAAATAACACATCCTCTTGCTTATCCAATACCCGGGCAACCTGCTCCATTATCTTCAGGGCTTCGTAATAAAAGGCATTCACTACGGCGTTATGGTCGCAAAAAACAAACCCGTCTCTTTCCCCTGCCGGCCAATCCACAATATCCTGTATGGGTTTATTGAAATTTATGGATTGAAGAAAAGCAGGTGTTTGCAGTCCGGTAGTGGTAGAAATCAATCCGTTACCGGTATCGAGTCGCATCAACGACCTGTTTTTCAGCAATTCGTAGTTCTTTTCGAGGGAACGGTGATCACCCGTGTACATATAGTCGTGCCAGGCGATGAGTATGGCCTGCAAAATCCATTCGGTAGGCCAGGTGGGTTTTTCCAGGATATGCTCCAGCGATTTTCGCGCAATGGAATATTCCCTGTCCACACCGTAATGACTGAGCTGATTGATAAGTATGTCTGCCTCATACGGGATACGTTCCCTGTCTCCGTCAACGTAAACCCCTGTGAATGAAGTTGCCTTCACCGTATGTTTGCACATCTCCCAGATCCGGTTCAGGGTATCGTTGTCGCAGCGGAAGAAGGATGCCGAATCGTCGAACGGATAATGAACGGATTCCCTTATTACATTCCCCTTATCCAACTTGTTGGCGTAATGCAGCACTTCCGCGTAACGGAAAGGAACCACCTCGCCTATGTAAGCGGGCATTTTTACGGCAGCCTCCAAGGTGTTTCGTTTGTCTTTATGCACTTTTATACGGTACAGGTGGGTACCCTTCAACAGCACCAAAGAGTGGGATTGATAACGGATGGTTCCCCCGGGCCGGGAATCCACGCGTCCGTCCCGGACTTTCTCCCCCAGGTTCACGATAACCGTATCGTTCCCGGTTTCGGACGTCAGCCTGACAAGCAGTTGCCCGAAGGAGGCCTTGCCAAAGTCGAAAAGGTGGCTATCATCCCGGGCTGAACACGTAACCGGATGTTCGGCGGATTTAACAAGGAGCTCTCCCGAAGACCGGTATGGCTTTAACTCCTCTCCCGTTCTGAAAGATTTGATATCGGACCAATCGCTCTCTCCCCCGTTACCGGTTGTCACCTTAACCCTCCAATAGTACAGCTTTTCCGGCAGCAAGGGGTTTCCCCGGTACATCACGGAAACGGACCTGCCGGAATTCACCGTTCCGCTGTCCCACACATTTCCTATCCCTTCTTGAATGAGGCGTAACGAATCCGACACAATAATCCTGTAGCCGGATTGTATCGTATTCTTCCCGTTGTCGGGAACAATCCAGCCGAACGACGGGTACTCCGAGAGGATTTTGGCT